>CAZOAX010000130.1:0-6463 GCA_964577735.1 uncultured bacterium | reverse complement strand
AGTGGGGCGCAAGGGAAACACCTACGATGTGGAGATCGGGCTGTTGCCTACGATAGAATTTCAATATTTTACCTTGCTCGCACCTACTTGGATCACAGTCGGCCCTGCCTCATTTTGGAATGGTGGAGCACTCGGGCTAAAAAATAAGAACTGCAATTTTGGTGTCTTTTCCACCGGGCTAAACTTTAAATTCCCTCTCATATTCGGTTACATCTATTTAGGCGGGCAGTATTACTATCTGATCAATGACAGCCTGCTTCAAGCACAAACAATTACCCTTGGTACCCGCCACAGACATGTCGGAGTTGCAACTGCCGGAATGGGCTTTAGTTTTTAAGGAGAAATCGATGTCTTTATCGCATGTTCAATTACAGTTAAAAGATCTATACCCGAACCTTAACTGTAATATCCCCTTTGCTTTACCCTTAAGCATCCCTTTGCTTGGTAAAATGATGCGGGTTTGCAAGAGTTGGCGTGATATCGCCGAGGCCAACTGCCAACTGATCGGTGATGACTTAGGACTTATCTTTTCAAGGCATATGAGACGCTATGGAGACTTCAAGATTAAAAGACCTGCACTACAATCAAATAAGTTACATCCACGAATTCTAGCTTTACATCAAAAATGTTATCCAAGATTAGATGTATTTAGAGGGGTTCATCAAAACCATAAGACGCTTCCTGCACCCTCAAAAATGGCCCAGTTGATGGATTTTTATGTTCAGACGACCGCCAAAGCCTATGATCAATTTAAATCTCATAAAACCGTGCCTCCTGAAATTATAGGCAGGCTTGACATCTCTGATATCAAGCTCTTAAAACAGGTCAATGACGCCACTGACTGCAGGCGGTTCTGGAAATGGCTCTGCATTAGACGTGAACTACCATTCAATTTCCAAATTGATTCATTGGAATCTCTTCTTGCTATACAAACCAAGCTTGTTCAGTGGTGCAAGCTCAATTCTAAGGCATTACTTAAAGTCGAATACCTGGATCTTCAACAAGGCGATATGAACGCTTTACCGGATGTTTTTGAACATTTGCCCAATTTGGCCACTTTAGAATTACGCATGAACCCGATTGATCGCCTTCCGGACTCGATTGGAAAATTAACTGAACTAAGATATTTAGGTCTTATTGAAAGTCGACTAACAAAGTTGCCGAATTCCATGCAAACCCTGACCCTTCTAAGCGAACTTCATCTTAGCTGCAGCGACTTAAATGAGCTTCCTGAGTGTATTGATGACCTAAAAAATTTAACTGAACTGAATATCGAAAATAATCATCTGACAACTCTACCTAAATCAATCGGTAATCTACACCAGTTGGAAACCTTGAGACTTCAATGGAACAAGCTCGAAAATATCCATAAGACAATAGGCAAATTGAAAAACTTAAAGACCCTCAATTTAAGTCACAATAATTTAGATGCTCTTCCAAGCACCATTAAAAACCTGGAAAATCTTGAGTCGCTTGAACTTGCTGGCAACAAACTGACTCTAATGGATCTGCCTGCCGGTTTTTGGTTATTATCTAAGATGAAACATTTAACAGTAAATGATAAGTATTCAAGTAACTTTTGGGACCACAAGATTGCTTATTTTAATACCCTAAAAAGTTCGGTGCAAGAATTCAAACTGTTTTGATATGCTGGGATTTTCAAAAACAAAATACCAGGATCCAAGATCGTGCTAAATCGACATTTTCTACTTCAGTTCATTCTAATAACAGGCTCAGTTTGCGCTGACCCCATTACCTGGACTGCAGAAAATTCAAGTGACATGAACAATCCTTCTAACTGGAATCCTAGCACAGTTCCTGGAAGTGGGGATGCGGCAATCTTCAATAGTCGCATTCACCACATCAATTTTAACCCGAGCTTAAATTCAGCGGCTTTTTCACTTGAGAGTTTTAACTTCCCTTTCAATGCATCGCGATTTACATTCGACTTCAATAATAGCTCGCTTAATTTCACAGGAGCTGGGATCCTCGGGAATCCGACGTTGCAGATTTCTAATGCTGACAATGGCTCGTTTCCGGGAGACCTTCTTTCTTTTGCTGGAGGAACGTCTGGTGCAAAGATCACCGTTTCCAATAGCGGTACATTGGCAGGTAATCTCTCGGGCTCGTTTACGAGTCCAATAAATTCCAATCTCCGTTCGACAGGTAGCTTTATCCTTGATGGAGCGCTGACTGCCTCCAATACAGGCAACGACAGCACAATCGGGGCAGGGAACAACGGAATTGCCAATACAGGGGCAAGTCAGGTGCAATTTGACCAATCCTTTACGTCCTTAGATGATGTGACGGTTTCCATATCAAATAGCGGAACATTTAGCGGGTCTAATTCATCTCAAGGCGATGCAGTTGCCATTGTCAATGGGAGCCAATTTACATCTGGAGCATTTGAAGTCGCAGATAACTTTAATCTCACCGTGCAAAATACCGGCAACGATAGCAGCACAGGAGTCGGTTTAAGTAATATCGGGCAGATCAATGCTGCCCAAGTACTTTTACAATCGTCAGGTATTGTGGGTGACAATTCCACATTTACTATTTCGAACACGGGCATTAATTCTGCTACGAACTCAAACTTTATCGGCTATTTAAATGATGAGCAGTTTTTTGTCGCAAATGACTTTCAAGCGGGTAGCCATTTCAGCTTGAGCACGACAAACACAGGCGTTGATACTGGTAATGGAGTCGTGCAAGTAGCTGTGATCAATTCTAATTCGGGTATAACAGGTAATCAAATTCGCTTTGATCAAGGATGTTTTCTCGGAAATCATGCAAGCATTAGTGCAAGTAATAGCGGAACGAGTAGCAATAGCGGTTCCAATGTCGCCGGTATGAACATGTCTCAGATTGTCACAGGCGATTTTACAGCCGGTGATTATCTCTCTTTAAGCACATCAAATAGCGGTATCGATAGTAGCTTTGGCGCCGGAGGAGATGCTGTCGGAACTGTGTCTTCGGATCAAATCTGGCTAAACTCTGCCACAATTGGAAAAAATGCCGCGATTACATTAACAAACAGCGGAAACTACAGCGGAGGAGCATCCTCTTCCTATGTCAATGTGGGCTCAAGTGGAGGCTCTCAACTACATTGTCTTGGCAACTTCCAAGCAAATGATCAACTAACGCTTATTGTCAGCAATTCCGGAACAAATTCTGGTACAGGTATCGGTGGTTATTTCATTGGAGACTTGATTACTGGCCAGCAAGTAGCATTTGAAAATCAGTTCATTTGTGGAGATAAAGCGAATATTCTCATTACAAATAGAGGAACTAATTCATCGAGCACAACCTCTGGTAATCAAGTGGGTAGTTCACTCGGATATGGAAAGCAACTGCTGGCTAAGAATCTGTTTCAGGCTGGAGACGACTTTTCATTGACCATTTTTAATTCAGCTTTGGATGAAAGCGTAGGCCAAGGTGGCAATCTTGTTGGCTTTTTCAATAATAATGTTGCTGACAATACCGCCTCACAATTTCATTTGGCTGAAGGGGCTAGTATTGGAGATCGCGCTTCGATCATCCTATCCAATATAGGAACCTATCAAGGCGCCAATACATCATCAGGCAATTCAGTTGCGGTCCTTTCTGGTCAACAATTCAACTCAGCAAATAATTTCCTTGCTGGAGATGATTTTAACTTATTAGTTTTCAACGGTGGAATACATAATACCTCCGGTCAAAGCAATAACACCGTAGGCGTAGTCGGTAATTTCCAGGTCGAATTTGATGATGCTTGCACCCTTGGCAACAATGCAACAATTGGCATTATAAATAGTGGAGCTTGCACCGACCTATCGGGTACTTCTAACATTGTCGGCACAATCTCGGTCTCTCAGCTGGCGGTTATCGGAGCATTCAACGCCGGAACCAACCTAAACTTGAGCGTCAACAATTCGCTTGCAATCCAAGGCGACCCAAGTAACATAGTGGGAGATGTCGGCAATTGCCAAATTGAGTTTTTTCAAAGTTGCACATTGCATGATGGCTCGGTCATTCGTGCGTTCAATTCAGGATCTATTGGATGCTCGCAAATCATCTTTGATCAAGGTTTCGATGTCGCAAGCGGTAAGGTGAAGATCGAAGCGATCAATCAGGGCACTCTCGCCTCTTATGGAATCGATATTATTGGAGATAGCGCAGGTGGCAATGCTCATATCGTGCTTGAAAATAGTTCACTGAATATTGAATCCTCGCTCCCCGCCTTCACTCTTGCCGGCATCGATGGGGATAGCACAAGTTATGTCCAGTCAGAACCTCAATTGATCCTGAATACCGATACCAATTACACATTTTCGGGTGTGATCCAAGACTTTCCCACGATTAATTCTTCTTTGATGAAGACAGGAAAAGGAAAACAAACACTTTCCGGAATCAATACCTATACGGGACTCACGACTGTTCAAGAAGGCAACTTAGTGGTCAACGGCTCCCTTGCAGGAAATGTACTTGTCAACCCTCTTGGGACATTGAAAGGAAACGGAACCATATTAGGTACTTTAACAAACACCGGAACTATCTCACCAGGAGAAAGCATCGGCACATTGACTGTCGGCAACTTCATCAACAACAATGGAACTTATGAAGTTGAAGTCAATAATCTACTGCAAAGCGACCTCATTAACGCAACAGGATTTGCCACACTTAATGGAGGCACTGTCACTGTAGATGGCACTTTTAGTTTTCAGCAGCCTTATACAATCGTAACAGCAGCAGATGGCGTCAACGGCACATTCACCAATGCTACTTCACCTGCATTCATCAATCCCCTTTTGACCTATGACCTTAATAATGTTTATCTCACGCTCCAATCAGCCTTGATCAATGCTGCAAGCTCATGTAATCAGATCGGTGTGGCCACAAATCTGGATAACCTCATCGGCTTAAGTGAATCGCAAAACGAGCTAATTGGAACGATCGCCAACTTATCCTTATCTGATGCAAAACGCGCGCTTGAAAGCATGTCCGGCTTCCAATACGCTCAAGATACACTTATCCAGGAGATCTCTATCAGCAGATTCCTCAGACGTCTCTATGATCCACTACGATCGATAACATGTGAGGATTGGACATCCTGGATTGAAACGGGCTATGGGCACACAACTGCCCATCACCTCAATATGGATAGTTACCAGATCACAGGAGGCCTCCAAAAAAACTTGCGCTCCGATCTGACACTTGGACTTGCCGGTTCCTATGAATATGGCCATGTCAACTATCGCGAGGGAAAAGCGGATCGCGACACAGGCTACGCAAGCGTATACGGGCTTTATCAACCTTGTGAATTTTACGGACTGGTTGACCTCGTCTATGGCTATTCTACCAGCCGTACTAAGCGGTCGTTTCTTCAATATAAAGCACGTAGCAGACCCCACTTCAATAGTGCGACTTTCTATGGAGAAGTCGGTTTTGAGCATGACAATATCCAACCCTTTTTAGGCCTCCAAGTCGGAAAAAACTGGCGCGGATCCATCAATGAAAGCAACGCTTCCGGATTCGGGCTCGCAGTCCAAAAGCACAACTGGACCACCACAAGATCCCGCCTCGGCGTCCACATTTCCACAAGCGACCTATTTCTCGATCTTGCCTGGAACCAACGACTATCATCTAACAACAACAAAACGACCGGCCACTTTAAAGATTTTGGCAGCTCATACCAAATTTGTGGCAAACGCTTTGACAATTCCAGCATTGATTATGCCCTCACGTATACGACCTCTCTTTGCAAAAACTTGAACGGTTATCTAGAGCTGGATGGTGAATGGTGGAAACATGCACACACCTTCAACATTCTCGGCGGAATCGAGTATACCTGGTAGAGCTATACTGATCGTGTTTCAAAATTTGGGATTTGGCAAAGACTTTTCCCTGTATTTTTACCAGGCGAAGCCAGCGTCGAAACAGATCCCAAATACTATGGGGCGATGCAGATGGGGATAAAGACAGGGACACCCATCGCATAGTATTATATACTAAAAAACCAAAACTTATTATAATAAACTATATAGTTATTAATTTAATTTAAATTATTACGAGTTTATTATGAGTTTTACGAGTGGCAGATGCGAAAATTATGGGCAGTTTGCACAGCAATTCTGTATAATTGAAAATTCTATCGCTCCCCAAAATTTAGGAGAAATATCTACTTTTTTTGCTAATAATGAACAATTCATGCTCCAAGATGGAGAAATGAACCTCCGATATGCGCATATTGCAAAAAAAATGAAAGTAGTACAGCCAGATTGTCCATTGATTGCCAAAATGCAATCCGCGATCAGAGATTCCTTATACGAAAGTATCACTAAGACTGAACATTCTTTGAATGAAATTGCAGTAGCAAGTCGAAGACTTCTAGCTCTTGCTAATTGGATCAATGAAATGGAAATTCCATTGACGTCCCTTGCTCTCAATGAAACTGAGCTTAAATTATTAATCCCTCTTTTAAGCT
>CAZOAX010000129.1:0-6466 GCA_964577735.1 uncultured bacterium | reverse complement strand
TCAAGCTCAAGGGCCTCAATTTTCTTACGCGCCTCTTCCTCTTTTTGAGCAGAAGTCTCCATCACCTCGGTCAGCTTTTCCTTAATTTCCTGATGCTCTCCAAGGGCATGTGTCAGCTGCTCTGTCATGCTTTGGATCTCACGCTCCTTTTCTCCGAGCTCATATTGAATAGCATCAATTTGCTCTTTATATGGCAAAGCAAGATCTTCAGTTGAAACCGGTATCACTTGAGAAAGAATCGCGGGCGCAGGCTCAAAAACAGGCATAACAACCTGAGGCTGAGGTGCTTGCCTCTTTAAAAGGGAAATCAGTAATGCTGAGCCAAAAAATAAAATAGCAAGCCCTGATGCGGCTACAACAAAACTAAACTCCAAGGGTGTTTCTTGATGCGTATAAAAAACCCATGATAAAATGGGAATCGCATAGAGAAGCAGGACCTGAATCCATTCATTTTCGTTAAATTTTTCGCTCATGCATTTAATATCTCGATCTTTCCCTTTTTATGGAAGTGTTAATAACTCATGTTACGCAAGTGAAGGCTAGATGAGTTAATAGGTTGCGAAGGAAAAGGCTGAAGGAAAGAAGTCAAAGAGGTCGCTTGCGGTGACACAGTACGACGTAAGCTCAAGTGCGGCTTGCTCTCCGGCAAGGCCATGCAGATAAACCCCAAGGCAGGCAGCTTGATGGGGAGTAAGCCCCTGGGCGAGAAAACTTGCGATCATGCCCGTCAATACATCACCTGTTCCCGCAGTTGCAAGACCGGGATCGCCAACTGGACTTATATGAATTGGAATTCCCGGATGGAAAATAAAGGTAGGCGCTCCTTTCAAAACAAGCGTAACATTCTTATCCTCAGCAAAGCGCTGACACCTTGTCAAAAAGTCTAAATCAAGCGGAAATTTTGCTTTTAAGCCAAGTAGTCGGTTCATTTCCCCAAGATGTGGGGTCAAAACGGTGTGTTCAGGCACTTCGACCCAATGCTCCGCTAAACTATTCAGTGCATCGGCATCGATCACTGTAGGAACTTGCACATGTGGCAAGACTTGAGAAAGAAGTTTTCCGATCGCAGGAGATTTACCAAGACCAGGACCGATAAAAAAGGCTGATGCCTTCTTTAAATGCTCTATAATCCCCTCAGGGTGCTTAAAGTCCACAGGTGTTTTGATCACTTCCGGCGGACACACCGCAAGCTGAACATCCATTCCTTGCGGATATAGCAATCGAACGATACCGGCACCAGCCTTTAATACCGCCACAGAAGATAGCATGGCAGCTCCCGGCATTTCTAAAGAACCAGCAAGACCAACAGCATAGCCAGCTTCATATTTATTACGGGTACGTTTAATGGCAGGAAGTAATGGAAGCATCATTTCATCGCTGAGCATTTCCATTAACTCAGGAAGTTCCTCTATGTACTCTTCTGAAAGCCCAAAATCAACCCCTCGAAGCTTGCCGATCGTATTCCAGCCATCCAGAAGGAAAAACCCTTGTTTTGGCAATCCCAATGAAGCTGTCTCAGCTGCCAGGATCACAGCATCTCCGATCTCGCCGGTTGTCCCGTTAAGACCTGATGGAATGTCCACAGATATAATGGGAAGGCCAGAAACATTGGCCACGCTGATAAATTTACGGATCATGTCATCGATTGGGCCTTTATATCCTGTACCAAATATGGCATCGATAATGACGCCATCATAAGGAAAGAAAATATCCATGTCATAGCCGACCTCTGTAAGAACACCCCCTTCTTTGACAAAGCGGTCTGCATTTTTTTGACAAAGCTCACTGCACTCAGATAAGGGAAATAATTGATAAGCATGCACATGGTAATCTAAGTGGAGTAAATGAATCGCAGCAACATACCCATCTCCGGCATTATTCCCCTTGCCGGCAAGTAAAATAGCCTGATGCTCAAGGCCAAACCGTTCCGCAAAATCATGCACGACAAGACCAACCCCGCTTCCAGCTTCCTCCATAAAATCTTCTTCAGAGGCACCGTCGCGAATCGCCTGATTCTCTAGGTCACGCATTTGGTCCGGGGTAACAACTTTCACAAATGCTCCTCTTTAATTACGCGATTCATCAATCCAATAACAGCATCTTGCGGCTTGAGATTTTCATAAATAATTTTATATACAGCCTCTGTTATAGGCATATCAATTTGGAACTTTTTACTCAACTGTAGTGCAGAAACGCAAGTATACGCACCTTCGACCACCATCTTGATCTTATCCTTCGACTCCTCCAAATTTTCGCCCTTACCAAGCAACATGCCAAAACTATAGTTCCGGCTTAAAGGAGAGTTACAAGTTAAACAAAGATCACCAAGAACAGAAAGGCCATACAGCGTATCTATCTTACAACCAAACACTTGGAATAATTTCTTCATTTCATGCAGGCCACGCGTAATAATAGCGGCCTTTACGCTATTTCCAAGTCCCATCCCCTCTGAAATCCCGCAAGCGATCGCGATGATATTTTTAAGGGCGCCCCCGAAAGCAACCCCTTTAACATCATGATTTGGATAAACGCGAAAAGAAGCATTGGTAAAAGCATCGGCTATAATCCGCATTTCTTCTGGATCATATGCTGCTGCAACAACAGATGTCGGCATCCCCTTGATCACCTCAGCTGCAAAACTGGGTCCACTCAGTATCCCAATTTTTGATCGAAATTCTTCACCAAAGACATCCAATGCAATTTCAGGTAAAATTTCACCCGTATTTTGCTCAATTCCTTTTGATGTAATGACTAATGGACAATTAGGCTGATAGATGGCTTTTACCTGTTTTGCGACTGTGCGAAAACCGGCAGATGTGACAGATTCCACAATCATTTCAGCGCCCTCTAATGCATGACCGAGATCTGTCGTGAAAGCCATGCCAGGTCTTGGGTGGGAATTTGGCAAAAACGGATGGGACGCGCCGTCCTGTAGTTTGGCCACAAGCTCAGGATTTAAAGACCACGAAGTCACCTGATGTTTATTAGAAGCTAAAAGGGATGCTAAGCAATAACCCCATACACCGGTTCCGAGAAATGCAATTTTCATACGTTCACTTATTTATTTGATTCGACATAGGGGGTTTTCGGGATCTCACGGTCTTTCCATAGAGATTTTAATTCTTGAGTGGGATAATAAAATTGCGGGTCTATCTCAAGACATTCAGCCGGTGCACTTTTTCCTGTGATCGATTCTATTAATTTCCTTTCATACTTGGATAGCATTTCAGCTGCGTTTTGTATACCTGCAAGATCCTTAATAGGTGCAAAACAATATTCTCTTGGCGTTACTGAAACTTGAGCTGTATTTGCAAAAGCTAAAATATCAAAAATGAATTTCTCAAACTTCCAAATACAAGGTACTTCTGACTTCACGAGCTCTCCTGAAGAAGAAACATAGCTCGTTTTTTTAAAAGCCTTATGCAAAGGCATTTTTTCATTCACTACCTTATCAAGAAAGGAGGTAGAAAAACAAAAAAGACTGATATTGGCAATGGAATAAAGAAGAGCTCCGGAGTCGTCTTTTACCGTCTGATCCTGCTTTGAAATTTCAGTATACTCAACTACTTGTGGTTTTCCCGCGATATCCACAACAATCCCAAGTTTTTCATCCGGATCTTCTCTTTTCAAGCACTTCAAAGTCACATCTACACCAGCTGTTGCATGCGCACCGATCAAATAAGGGTCAAAAGGATCTGCAAGGGGATTATCGATCAAAATAAATGTGATATATAAAACACCTTCTTCTTTCCATTGCTTGGCTAAAGGTGATTGATAAAAAGCCTCTATACATGAGCCATTTCCATCTGGGGCAAATGCAATCTTGTCTTCTGCTTCAAAAAAAAGCTCACCTGTTTGTGTAAGGGCTGGAAGCTTTCCCTGCTGAAAAAATCCAAGCTGCTCAGGCAGTAAGCCAAATTGATCATTTACAAGAAAGTGGGCCATTGTGGCCGCATGATTTTTTTGCGAAGTCATGATCGCGATTTTTAACGGACGTTCTGCTTGTACACTTGCCGCTTTGATCCGATCTGCAAAGTAATTAAAAAGGGTTCTTTTCTTCACAGCTGTGACAGGACAGCACCCTTTGGGGCCAGAAAATCCAAGACGCGTTCCTTCTCCGCCAGCGACCAAGATACATCCGACTTTTCCTTCCCGGATCAACGCTTTCCCTTTTTCCTTAAAAACCTTTCGATGGATATCAATCGTGTTGAGGTATGGCTTAAACGGAGGGATTGAAGGCTGAAGTTCAGTGATGAGCTTTTGTTGATCCTTTAATATTTCAAAGTCAATAGTGGAAAATTGTTTTTCAAGCGCTTTGCTTGCGGTCTTATCAACTACCTTAAAGCTCTCTAAACTTGTCTTTTCCAACTTTTCTATCCTTTACATTGCCTTTCAGTTTTTCAAGCTTTTCCTCAAGTTCATCATCTTCTGCGGGGAGGATTTCAACAGTACCTTTCGGTTTAGTTTGAGGGTATCTTGGTCGTCTAATTCTAGCAATAAAAGAAAGGCCAAAAGCAAGAATTAAAAGAACAAAAATCAAGGGAATCAAAATAATAGAAAGAACAATAAAACTTAATGCAGTCAACATAGTATTAGGTATTTTTAATAATTAAATTGTTTAGTTTTTGATAAACTTCTTCTGCAGAAATCTTCGTCATGCATCTGAAGTCGATAGGACACACTCTCTTATAGCAAGGAGCACACTCAAGCTTTTTATTGATGACAGAACCCCCGTTATAAGGGCCAGTCTTGGTATCATTTGTAGATCCAAACAACGCAACTAAAGGAACATTAAAGGCAGAAGCAATATGCATCGGACCACTGTCATTAGTTAAAAATGCAGAGCAAGAAGCAGTCAATGTCATTAATTCTCTTAAAGAAGTCTTGCCAGCTAAGTTGATCACGCGAGAAGGCATATCCTTACAAATTTCTGAAACTAAAGCGGCCCCGGCAGCATCTCCAAAAAACAAGACAATTACTTTTGGATTTTCAATCAGCCTAAGCGCCACCTCACGAAATCTTTCCGGCAGCCAACACTTCGCAGAACCATAGCTTGCCCCAGGGTTGATCCCCACTACGATCGCGTCTTTTTCAATCTTGTTCAATTGGAAAAATGTATCCCTATATACCAGGTCATCTTCACCAAGATAAAGCTGAGGAGCTGTTTTAGATAAATCAATTCCAAAGGGGGGCAACAGATGTTTATACACATCGACAAGATGCATTGTCTCAATATCTTTAGGGAACGGAACAGCGACATCCAACAACCAGGACCTGCCTTTTTTGGCAAATCCCACCCTGTTTTGTACCTTGCCTCGCCAAAACCACCAAGCCGAAGAAAACGAATTAGTCAGCAAAATACCCGCATCATAACTACCTTTCTTCAACGCATCGATCAGCTCATAATGCTCAGCACGATGAATCCAGCCATTTGGCTTTTTATAACTCATCACCTCTGTCAAATGGGGATCTTTGGCAAGCAATGCAGCAATAGACCCGAGACCAAGGGCTGTAATTCTGGCATTTGGAAACTTCGCCCTTAAATCTTGCAAAATGGGCGTTGCCATCACGGCATCCCCGATCCAGTTCGGCATTTTGACAAGAATATTTTCCAGCTTTTTCATCCCCTTATTTTACCCTATCCAAGAATTTATCACCATATTACCTAGTGAAAGTAGGCGGTGCCGATGCCGACCGGGGCGGTGAGGGAAAGACGATGCGCCATAGCAGAAACGTGGGCGAGTCCGATGGGGCTTTCAAAACTACTGCTGAGGACAAGGGTGATTTGGTTTTTGGTGGCCCATTCTTTCAGTGGCAGACAATGAAGGACACCTCCTTGGATTGTCGGCTTATAGATAAGCGCTTTCAAATTGGGAAGCGATTCAAGATCTTTCAATGAGAGATTTTGCGGGTAGGATTCATCGACTGCGATCGGATGGGGGAATTTATATAGATCATGCGGGTTTTGGAATGGTTCTTCCACATAATCGAAAGTATGGTTTTCAAATTGAGAAAAAAACCGAAAAGAAGCAGCTGTTTCCCATGCACGATTAACGTCTATCCGTAATCTAAACTGATTTTTTAGTCTGTGAATTAAAATAGCTGCTTCATCAAATGGAAGGTTGCCGACTTTCAACTTGGCAGATGTATAACCTTCTAAATACCGTAAGTTGGCCTGTTGCATGATTTCTGCTGGGGTTCCCATTAATAGAGCGCTTGCTTTTACTGTATGCTCATGAATTGGAGAAAGAAGACTTAATAATGCAGATTCAAGTCCAAATGAAAGAGCAGGCAGAAGATCAAACTTGGCAAGATCTTCAAATAACCGTTCAATTACCCATTCTTGCTCAATGATTTTGTCCTGACAATTCAAAAATTGGTAGAGGCAATCGTTAAGACTTTCAAGACTAAAACGAGGGAGCGGAGCACACTCACCCCAACCTTCATTTTTCTCCTGATCTGTAAT
>CAZOAX010000128.1:0-6472 GCA_964577735.1 uncultured bacterium | reverse complement strand
AAATTTAACTGACCTAGCTAAAGCCGGCAAACTGGACCCCGTCATCGGCCGGGATGAAGAGATCAGACGCACTATGCAGGTCTTAAGCCGTCGGACAAAAAACAATCCGATGCTGATCGGAGAACCTGGCGTTGGAAAAACCGCCATCGCAGAAGGCCTTGCCCAAAGGATCATCCAAGGCGATATTCCAGATAGCTTGAAGAACAAACAAATCCTTGCCCTTGACATGGGAAGCCTTGTTGCCGGAACTAAGTATCGCGGAGAGTTTGAAGAGCGTCTGAAAGGAATTTTGACAGACATTGAAAAAAGCGAAGGGAAGATCATCCTGTTTATCGATGAGGTCCACACCTTGGTAGGAGCTGGAGCCACAGAGGGAGCCATGGATGCAGCCAACTTACTGAAACCCGCACTTGCAAGAGGAACCCTTCATTGCATAGGCGCAACAACGCTCAATGAATACCGGAAACATATCGAAAAAGATGCCGCTCTTGAACGTCGCTTTCAAACAATTGTTGTTGCTGAGCCCTCTTTAGAAGACTCCATTGCTATTTTAAGAGGCCTCCGTGAACGTTATGAGATCTTCCACGGCGTAAGGATCACAGAATCGGCCCTCCATGCAGCCGTTTTTCTTTCCTCCCGCTACATTACCGAACGACAACTTCCCGATAAAGCCATCGACCTGATCGATGAAGCAGCAAGCTTGATCCGGATGCAACTGGGGAGCCGCCCCCTCCCGATTGATCAAAAAGAACGCGAACTCACAGGCCTCATCGTTGAACAAGAGGCTTTAAAAAGAGAGGGTGCCCCGAATAGTGCTAAAATTGAAGAAAAAATCTCCATTCTCAAAGAAGAGCTCAAAGCCCTTACACTCCAATGGGATGAAGAAAAAAAACTGATCCTCGAAATCAAAGAGAAAAAAAACACCCTTGAGACCCTACGCTTTCAAGAGGAAGAAGCAGAACGACGTGCAGACTTTAATCGTGTTGCAGAACTACGCTACAAAAGCATCCCCGACCTGCAAAAAGAGATTGAAGAAACCGAACACGCACTCAACAAACTCCCTCACCGCCTCCTTCAAGAGGAAGTAGATGAAAACCTCATCGCCCATATCGTTTCTAAATGGACCGGTATCCCTGTTCACAAAATGGTGGAAGGAGAAGCCGCCAAACTCCTCAACCTCGAAGCAGAACTACACAAACGAGTTGTCGGCCAAGACCTTGCCGTCAAATCCGTTTCTGAAGCCATCAGACGTTCACGTTCTGGATTAAGCGACCCCGGAAGACCAATGGGTGTATTTCTCTTCCTCGGTCCAACAGGCGTTGGTAAAACAGAGCTTGCAAAAGCCTTAGCCGACCAACTTTTCAATCAAGAAGAGGCCATGATCCGGATCGACATGAGCGAGTACATGGAGAAACACAGCGTTTCCCGCCTCATTGGAGCCCCTCCGGGATATGTCGGCTATGATGAAGGCGGTCAGCTTACCGAAGCCCTGCGGAGACGCCCCTATTCAGTTGTCCTTCTCGATGAAGTAGAAAAGGCCCATCATGACGTCTTCAACATCCTCCTTCAAATATTCGACGACGGCCGGATCACAGACAGCAAAGGACAGACCGTCAATTGCAAAAATGCCCTCTTCATCATGACTTCAAACCTCGGATCATCCCAACTTCTCGAAAAAATCGCCCACGGCAAAGAGCAGCTCTCTAAAGATGTGATCATGGAGATCCTCAACCCCATCCTTCTCCAACACTTCCGTCCGGAGTTCCTCAATCGTCTCGATGACATCCTTCCCTTCCTCCCCTTGCGTCGCGAAGACATGGAAAGAATTGTCGAGATCCAGCTCGAGCACCTCCGTAAACGCCTTAAAGCAAGAAGCGTCCACCTGCTCTGGACAAAAGAACTCCTGAAATACCTCGCAGAAGAGGGCTATGACCCCGGCTTCGGCGCCCGCCCCCTCAAGCGCCTCATCCAACAGGAAGTCATGAACCTCCTCTCCGATGCCATCCTCCGCGGCGAAATCAAAAACGACATGACGGTGGAACTCACTTACAATGGCTCCAAAGTCGCCTTCAAGGAAGTTAAGTAATTAGAGATTGATACCGGAAGTTTCCCTTCCGGACTATTGAGTGCTGATATTTAATAGGATTGGAAGAAAAAAATTTCTAATTTCAAAAATTACTTTTTCAAAAGGTATAGGGTCATGACCGATACCTTTAAGAAAAGAATCCCAGCGTTCCAGTGTCTTTTGTTTATGGTAAAAATCTTCGGTAAAGGCCTTGGGAACCTCCCGAATAGTAGTCATCCTGTTTTGAAATACCCCTTTAATTATAGGCGTTATCTCTTCTGGCTTAATTTGAAACTGATTGACCATCGTCCAAATATCATAGAAGTCCTTCATTCTACTATTTGCAAGACCAAGTTTAACCATTGCATCCAATTTTTCAGCAATCATAGTTTCTGGTGTATACCCTTGAAGAACTGGTGAGGGAAATTCAAGTAATGTTGGGTAGTTTATTTTGGCAGGTTTTGGATAGATCTTATCACTGAATCCAATATCAAGTCTTAGTGGTAACTTGGCAGTATGTAAATTTGCAGAGAACTTTGCAGAAAGTCCTGTATACTCAGTTTCAATCTGCGATTCAACTAAGACTATACTTGTAGCATCATACTCAATGCCATCCTGCTCGACTGGTTGAAAGCAAATTTCTTTAAGGATTTTTGAAATGTTTTCGATGGAATTGTTAGCTTTTGCTAAAAGGTCAATATCAACCGTTGCACGATGCATAGTTGGATCCCAAACCATAAGCATTAGACCACCTTTCAAAAAGAATGAATCTTTATGTTGTGATGAACTAAGTCGATATAAAAACCTTTCCATAGCATAATATCGAATTATTTCTTGTGTTGGTCGATTCTTTGTTAATGCAATCTTTTTTAGTTTCGCATAAACTGATTCAGGCAAATTCTTCTTTTCATTATTCATATTTATTGGCTCACAATCGTTTCAATAATGGGTTGAAGAATTTTTTCAACACGACAAATTTTTGCATAATCATACAGTTTATCAAGATCGGTGTTCCCTTTTCTCCAATACTCTTTAAATGCTTCCAAGACGACATCCATTCCAATTTTTTGCCTGAACTTTAGACAGTCCGCTAAAGTTTTTTCAATATTGTAAATTTTAACCGCAAAACCACTAACCGAAATTTCTTCCACTCCCTCTTCGTAAGCATTTTTTGAATACCAGAAAATGCGTAATGGAGGATAGCTTGGTTTTGGCAACCTTGAGGTTCTTGGTAAAGCTATATATACAAAGTGAGGGATTTGGGTTGTCAGCTCGTAGTATGCTAAAGCTGATATGAGACAAATAACCCCTTGAGGGATTCTCTTGATAACCAAAACTAAGTCGGGTTCCGAAAAATCAGGCATGGAGGCTAGTCTGAACACCCCTCTCCCTAACACCTCAAGAATACCAGCATCGCGTAGTTGATATAAATGAACAGGGTGTATCCCCAACTTTATGGCTTCTGCAGTGCGCAAAATACCATTGTGTTGTCGAAAAACCTCTATTGGGTCCGTTGCTCTCTTTTTCATATGATAAAAACGTTTGCACTTATTTGTTTCTGTATGCATTCTTATCATTAAAAAATTTACATGTCAAGAATGGAGGGAAAATAAATGCAATCCACTTTAAATGAGAAGCCTCTGAGATCTGAAGAAGAAATGGCAAAAAATGCTATTTGTGAATGGATTAATGATCATCACAGTAAAAAATCTTTAACAATTACACCTGAACCTTTTGGACAAGACACAGCGCCCGATTATTTGCTCGATTTTGAAACCAAAAAAGTTTACGTGGAAGTAACCCTGTCAGGCATGGGGTTTTTACTTAATCCTCAAGACTCTAAATTTGAAGATCCTAATCCTACTAAAAATGGTCACGATCGGATCAAATATGAATCTTCAGCCGTTGACTTCTTGGTATAACAGTACGATGCAGAGGTTAAAATTGGAAAGGGATGGATACGTCAAGGAGAGTCATTAATCATTTTTATTTTGTCACCTATCCCATTAGAAGGACGAGGAAAATTAGCTATAAAGCTCCTGAAGGCACTGAAACAAATTTATTTGAAAGATGACATTTTAAACTTCTCGGATGACAGAGATCCCGATGAAGGCAATTTTACTTTTCTAACGGGTGATAAAGAATTGCCAGGGCTTACTTTACATATAGTCAAGACAATGTCATATAAGGATTCCCCAACATATTCACCAATATTAGTTAATTTTTTTTCAACACAGTCGTCAAACAATCAACCTTATGACTGTCGTTTAGACAACCAATCTTGGTATGTTCTTGAATCAATAATTAAGAAAAAATCGCAAAAATGCAAACACCTTCAAGAAAAGGTTTGGCTAATAATCATCAACCAACACCCTATACTCGACATGGCTGATTACCGTAGGGGAATCGCTTTTGTAAGGGAAGTCCTAGAAAATTCAATGTTTGCAAAAATTTTCATTGTTGACGGCAGAAAAGCCTACGAGCTTTATCACAAGCCATGCTGAGATACTCCAACTCATGTTTTCCTTATCGTAGTTTACCTCACAGATAGAAGCGAAAGGACACCTTGCGGAGCCCCCTACAAGGCGGATTTGATTGCGACCGAAAGGTCGCCACCGTGGGCTTTTATAGCGCCCCAGAAATGCGGCGCAGGGCCGAAGCTGGGTTTCCTACCCTGCGAAAGGGCCGAGCACGCGTTAGTGGCCAACGGCCACGATCTGGTAAGCTAGAAAAGCCCCCACACCCACTCACTTACGCTTAATCTTATTGAGGCCGTTTAGGGCTGCTACGCGATAGCCTTCGGCATAGGTCGGGTAGTTGAAGATTTGATCGACAAAGTAGTCAATCTTGGCTCGGAATGAGATGGCGACTTGGCCGATATGGATCAGCTCGGTGGCCGATCTGCCAATGATATGGACGCCAAGAATTTCAAGGGTGTCGGGATGAAAAAGGATCTTGAACATGCCGACATTACTACCTGTGATGTGGCTCCTGGCAAGCTCGTAGTAGTAGGCCCTTCCTGTTTCAAATCGAAAGTCCATCTCCCGTAATTCAGTTTCAGTATAGCCAACACTTGAGATCTCCGGAATGGTGTAAATCCCTACAGGATAGAGGGAAGGAAAAGTATGGGTCTCAACACCAAGGGCATTTCTTGCAGCAAGCCTACCTTGTTCCATACTTGTGGACGCAAGGGAAGCTCCACCGATCACATCACCGACAGCATAAATGTGCGGCACAAGCGTCTGGAACATGACATTAACAGGAATATAGCCTCTATCATTCACTGAAAGGCCGGCATTTTCAATATGTAAGGTATCGACATTCGCTTGCCTGCCAAGCGAATATAAAAGACAATCAGCTGACATACTTGTGCCATCTTTATAATGAACAATTGCCTTGTCCCCTTCCCGCTTGATCTCGACCGGTTCCTTATTCCCTTTAAACTTAAGCCCAAGATCTGTCAAAGCTGTTTGGAGAGTGACACCGATCTCTGCATCGAGCAAGGGAAGAATGTGATCTCTTTTATCAATGATAGTGACCTCTGTGCCAAGGGCAGCAAAATAACTGGCGTATTCAGACCCAATGATCCCACCGCCGAGAACCAGCATCGTCTTTGGGATTTTGTCGATTCCAAGAAGCCGGGTGGAATCCAATATGACCTGATTATCAAAAGGAACCCCGATCGGATTTCTGGGTTTTGAACCTGTTGCAATAATGAAAATATCTGCCTTGATCTGATGACTTAAGCGAAAATCCTTATCGATTACGATCAACATATGAGGATTTTCAAAACGGGCATTCCCCTCAATAAACAGTACGCCGTTTTTTTTTAACTGACGTGAAAGAAGGCTGCGTTCTTCATCGATAACTTTCTTCAGACGGCTTGTCAGATCAGAGATCGTGATGTCTGCGATATCCATGACATTGTCCCGAAACAAATTACGCTCATTAAACCGGGTAAGATCGAGTATCGCTTCTCTTAATGTTTTTGATGGAATGGTTCCGTTATATAGACAGTTCCCTCCTGGATCGAGGTCTTTTTCGATCACAATGACCTTTTTTCCAAGCTTTGCTGCTTGGATAGCGGCCTTTTGCCCCGAGGGGCCGGACCCAATAATGACCATATCTACATTCAACTCTTCCATGGCTCCAAAATATCAGGATCAAATTTTGTTTTATACTATTTTCCGTGGTATAATGGAGAAAGCGGAGGTTGTTATGAGCAAAACCAATTTTTCAAAAGTAGAGAAATCCCTTGAAGAGGGAATGATCAAAATGAAATCCCAATACCTCCTCAACGAGGCTGACGCCGCATCGGGCAATACAACAAATGAAGCAAAAGTCCCCCCTAAAGAAGTTTGCAACGCTGTATTGACGACCCTTGAACGGGAATTAAAAAAGCTAAAG
>CAZOAX010000127.1:0-6477 GCA_964577735.1 uncultured bacterium | reverse complement strand
ACAGTTGCCTCTATTTTTTGATAAAACAATGTATTTTGCTAGTGTTTATTCTAATCTCAAAAGCTTAGAAGGTGAGGCTCAAAGGGAATTCCTGTTTATGGCTGTGTTTGGACTTAGAAATCGTGAAATGTTTGAAGAAGCTCTTAAATTGGTGAATACCTTTAAGAACAATGATAATCTTAAAGAATCTGTACAAAGTGGGCTTATAATTATTTCAGGAGGGTTGATAGGAGCGAAGCAATTTGACAGAGCTCGTGAGGTTATAAATTCATTGGATGTTGGGAAAAATAAAGACGAACTTCTAGCAGACTGTTCATTTGGAATGTTCCAGGAAATGTTCCAAAATTGTGTCAATGCTTTTAATGCAACAGGAAAGTTTAACAATGAGGATTTGCAGAAAGCTTGTGAGATGGTGATGACGCTCCCAAATTGGACTTCCCGTCAAAGTTATGATCAATTTCCTAAAGCCCGTATAGATATCTTTCATCCGTTATTGCTGATGGGGCAAAAAGACTTGGCTATACGCCTCGCAAATGCAATTACAGATCCTGAAATAAGAAACAAAGCTCTTAGTAACATTGAGCTCTTACTTAAAGATCCTTTAGTAAAAAAAGCTCTTAAATAATATTAAGAGCTTGAGTTGGTCTATATACCGATCGTATTCCAAAAAATTTGGAATTTGTTCGGTATAAATGGACTAAAGCAGTAAAATCAAGGGATGAGTGTATCTGATTTTTTAAATGACATAAAAGTGGCTCCCGATGATGAGCAATTCCTTGCTGTGGTTTTTTCTGCAATGGCAAAAAAACTTAAAGCTGAGAATATGTTCAGCGAGGAGTATGATGTCTTTTCGCAACGCGTGGATTTATCTCAACTGCAGGAAAGCTGCTCTGTGCGTACCACGATCCGGGCAAGGCAGCTGGCTGAAAAGCTCATTGCGGATGATGGGGAACTGAATCTTGATTTTTTGTCTCATGCGATCGTTGAATTAAAGAAGTATTGTTATTCCCTAGGGCCTAATCGTCAGTATGATTCTGCCAGACAGAGGCATATTATAAATGCGCTTCAGACTCTTGAGCAGGACAAAGAACTTCAAAGATTATTAAAGACAATTTCACGGCCCTATTCGCATAAAATTGCCGATCAGATTTTGCGGGACACTTTACGGTTATCACCCAATCAACCACTCACTGATGCAGTGGCAAGGCGTGCGGTCTTGTCGGCCTGGTTTTGTTATTTAAGGCAAAATGTGGGGTCGTGCTTTGCGACGGCGCCGGCCATCATCGTTCAAGGGGAACAGCCTCATCTGTTTTTTCAGGATATGAAGGAGCTGCTGGATACGGGACGGATCAAGCGGACGTTTGGTGGAAATGAGTACGTCGTTCCATTAAGCTCCAGTTCCGGTATTGGCGAATTTAAGAAAAATGTCCTTTTTTTTGCTGAAAATAAGCAGGCAATTGAAAATTTGGGCTATTCCCCAGGCCTTTTACAGGCACTTGAAACGGTGGGAATTATCGATTCCAGTCTCGGGTTAAAGCAGCGGGTAGATTTAGCGAGAAAGCTTATTGTGGATGCCTTGCAGCCAGTATTGGAAGGTAAAACTTATTTGTTTTTATCTGCTGAGGACGTGATCAAGATTTTGTTGATGAATCATCTTCAGATCACGGCAAAAGATCTTCAGGATTATGAAAATCGGCCTCGGGGATTGATGCAGACAGGGCTTGTGGTGGCAGCTCCCATCGCAAAAGGCAAAGGGAAAAATGAAGCCTGTGCGACATTTTTCCAGCAAATGGAGCTGGCTAAAAAGGCCTTTAATTCGCTCATGGACAATCCCCTTTTAAAAATGTGGGAGTACTCACTTGCTTCTTTTGCTGAGACAAAACCTGGCTTCACTCGTTGGAATATGTATGCCAGCTTAGGTTTCAATGCCGATCAGCCGGGCGGGATCGCCGACTGTCTATATCGGGAAGTGAAGTCTCGTTTAGATGAGTCGAATGCTAAAGTCAGACAATTTCAAGATGAGTATGAGATGATTTATGGTCAGCTTAAATTCATCGAAGGACGATTGAGAAGTGCATCGAGCGAGAAAGAAGCGCAATGGGGCAAAATTGAATACGAAAGCAAGCGGGGCGAGTTTCGCACGATTGAAGAATTAAGAGATCGCGAGCACTTCAAGGCTGGCCGGTTTGCTAATTTAATGAATGACCTGCTTGACAAGTACGATGCCTTGTTTCCCCGCTACTTTCAAGAAGTATATGATGCAGATATGCATGAGGTAAAAGCCGGTCCTTATGATGATAGCCCGGCAGGATTTCGTCTTCTCTATAAACATGGCCGTGAGAATACTTCCCAGTGGACACTGATCTATACGCCGGCCGAGTTTATTGAAGCGCTTTCCTCGTTTTTTGTGATGACCGAACCTGAGATTGTGCACGCTGCAGATATGGAAGGCTTAGAGGATGAGCTTTCGCATCTGATTACGCGGCTTGTGTCTCATGTCAAAACCGATGAATTTTTGATCTCAGCTTTTCATCGGATGGCTCAAGCTCACAATGCCCCCCTCATCAAAGATCCCTTAGAGCATTTGGAAAAAATCGATAAAAAACCATGGGCTTACACCTCTGGTGGAACCATGGACAATCTGCTTGCATGTTATTTTAAATCAGAAGAAAAGCCTAAGGTTGTTGAAAGGTGGGTGGAGAATGAGCTTGAGCTGCTAGTTTTTTTTGTTGATACCATCAAGCAAATGCCGCATAACATTTCAGACAAGTATTTGGCTTCCCCAGATCTTTCGCTGCTGATTCATTCACCGACACATGCCTTTACATTTAAACCGGGTATGCCTCTTATGAAAAAAGCAGTGGAGACAGAAGGCTTCACCTATACAAGAGTGCGCGATCAGTTTGTTCTGCCCGCCGAGCATTTTATAGAGTTTATGTTCCTGGATGAAGAAATGATGGCCTTTCTTCTTGAGAAAATCACCAAGTTAGTTCCTCCTTCATTGAGAATGCGTTTTCAAGCTGTTACAGCAGACTTTCATGGCAGAAAAAACTCACCAGAATTTCGCCGTTTTATTGCAGAGGCGATCGATCATGACCCTATCCTCAGCATGCATGGGGGAGGTATTTCTTTAGATGATTTAGATTCTGCCCTTTTCAATTGGTTGCCGCTCACTTCACGCTTTGAATTAAAAAACCGCGTAGAAAAAATCCTCGAGAACCTGCCGGGGGTTACATCAGATATTTCTTCTATTTTGGATACTTTGATCACGCGATGGGGATCATCCCCTTTTATCACAGCAGAACAACTGCAAAATATCTGCAAAGCCGTTCTTTGCATTGCATTACAGCGCACCTCAACAGAATTTAACTACCCTGAACTCATCTCCTTTGCGGCCCAAAAACTCGGCTATGCTCAACCGACGCCTGTCGTCTTCGGCGACACAAACTGGGTCAAAGATCTCTTTGCCTTCGTCGTCAATCCCGGCAGAGCCGTCCTTGAGCTCTGGCGCGTCGATCCTACCTGTCGAATCGGCGCACCCATGTCCATCTGGAAAAAATGGGTTGACGGCTCCGATCGCTCCCGTACCTGGGGCATCTACACCAAACCCCAAGAATACAGATTGTGAATCCATTAGGTATCTTGCTGTTTGGTATTCTGACGAGTGTTTCCTATGACGTGCATGAAAATCTTTACAGTATTGAGACGGATAATGACTCACATTGGGAGGTTGAATATTATTTTGAGCCTGAATTTGATTGGGAAGTCGGTGATCAGATCAAAATCCATTTTCAATCTGATATTTACCAACATCCTGCTGAGAATCTGGACAAACACACAAAAGCCTATCTCATTCATATTTAAAAAATATCAGGATAGTGGGATAGGCAGGATTAAGCGATTATGTACATCCTGTCTATCCTACTATCCTGTTGTTTTTTCTTTATTTTATAAAAGAATCGAGACTTTTAGTTGTTTCGTTAAATTAATTTACTGTGTTTATGACAATTGTGTATAATTCAAATGTTGAAAAACCGGGTTGTTTTTATGAAGCTTGTAGCTAGTTTAATATTTGCGTTCATGGCCACTGCTCTTTCACCAGTGAAGGCTTTTAGTTTGCCATATGAATCTATATGGTATGAAACCGATCCCATCATTAAAGAAGGAACAATTACAAATTTTAAACTTGTAATGGGCGGTGAATCAGATGAGTATTTTTATTACATCGACTTAGATGACAGATCACGTTGGCAATTTGTCGATTCTGAAGATGCATATGATTTCAATTGGCGAGCTGGTGATCTCATTAAAATATTTTATGATCCAAAAAAACGTCAGCATTCAGCTGAAAATCTAGATAAACAAAATTGGGCCTTTCTAATCCGACTCAGGTAAGAAAGGTCGGGACATTTCCTTTACTTTTACTCATTTTCCCTGTATGAATTTAGGGTCTTAATACTCGTAATATAAGCCATCTTGTGAAGTCATTCCTTTGTTTCTTTTTCATTTTGATTAGTTCACTGCATGCAGAATCCGATCTCATGCATGACTTGATGATCGTCGATTATTGGAACCAGAGACTGAATCATAGGCTTCCGGTGACGTATAACCATCTGCTTTATGGTGGTTACATCAACATGCCGTCGGCGCGGATGAGCGAGGAGGGGATGCTAGGCTTTGGCTATTCGCATGTTCCACCCTATCGGAATTATAATCTATATTGCCAATTAACGCCGTTTTTGGAGCTTTCAGGGAACTATCGTATCTTCAGCGGGGTAGATGATCCCATATTGACGCCGCTTGGGTTTGGCGACATGTCTGATAAGGGCGCGAACGTTAAGTTGTCCATTTTCAGGCCGGAAGATAGTGAATATAGGTTGCCGGGACTTGCGGTTGGATTGGAAGACTTTTTGGGCACACGGAACTTTAAAGCTAAATACCTTGTTTTGACCAAAGTTTTCATTGATGAAGACTTAGAGGTCAGCTTGGGGATTGGCGCGCAAAGAATCAGGCGGTGGTTCGGGGGCTTGTCTTGGATGCCTTTTTTGAGAAGTTCATGCTGGTGGTTGCGGCCTTTAAGTGTTGTTGCTGAATACGATGCCACGCCGTACAAGAGCGAACGGATTGAGAAGCATCCCAAAGGACGAACGCAAAAATGCAAGATCAATGCCGGACTTAAATACCGCCTTTTTGACACATTTGATTTTTCTGTCAGCTGGATCCGGGGCGAAAAGGTCGCAGCTTCGGTGGCTGCATTCTATAATTTTGGGCAGACACAAGGGTTTATGCCTAAGATCAATGACTCATTGCCTTATGTCTCCCCGATCGTGCGCGAGCCGCTAGGACCTTTGCGTTCTGAGAGCGGCCTTGTCAATGACCTGGTGTTTGCCTTTGAAGATCAAGGGATCGAGCTGTTGCGTTGTGAAATGGGCTATGATGAATGTTTAAGAAAAACGCTCCGCCTCCGTATTTACAATGACATTTATGAAGAGGAAAAAGAGCTTAGGGATCGTTTAAACTGCCTTTTATCCGGACTCATTCCACTTGATATCGAGCAAGTGGTCGTTGTCATTGATGCTGAAGGGTTTCCGATACAAGAGTATCACTACACCATGGACTATGTCCGGCAGTTTGGTGATCAGGAGATGTGTTCCTACGAGTTATCAGTCCTGACTCCTCTTCAGGAAGTGCAATATCACGAGCCCTTTTATTACTCGACCTTGTTTGAGAAGACAAGAGAGAGCATGCATTGGTTTATTTTGCCGAAGACCCATACATTTTTTGGAAGTTCTAAAGGGAAGTTCAAATACTCTCTTGGCGTGAATGTCGGCATCGATGGCTTTTTGCCTTCCGATGTTTATTACTCCATCGAGCTTGGCTACAACTTCCTGTCCAACTTATATGACTTAAGCGATACCGATCGTTTGAACCCTTCTCAGATCATCAATGTGCGTACTGATATTGTTCGTTACTATCAACAGAGAGGGATTACGATCGATGAGGCCTATTTGCAAAAATGCTGGAATATGGGCCATGGATTTTACTCGCGCCTCGCTGCAGGCTATTTTGAAGAAGAATATGCCGGTATAGCCACGCAATTTCTCTACTATCCCGTCCACTCACCTTTTGCAGTAGGCCTTGAAGGCGCCATCTTCAAAAAACGGGATTATAAAGGGTATGGATTCACAAGCCGGGTCCGTAAATTGAATGGGTTTGTGCCCACATGGAAGAGCTTCCAATTTGGCTCTCAGTACTTCCTTAACCTCTACTACGACTGGTGCGCCGTCAATCTGGAATTCAAGCTCAAGATCGGAAAATTCCTAGCCAATGATTACGGTGTCCGCACTGAGATCTCCCGTTATTTTGAAAGCGGCCTGAAAATGACCTTCTGGTATACCCGTACAAACGCCCGCGACATGATCAATGGCGAGCGTTACTATGATAAAGGTGTGGCCTTTTCCCTTCCCCTCGATCTAT
>CAZOAX010000126.1:0-6492 GCA_964577735.1 uncultured bacterium | reverse complement strand
GGAACAAGTGTTGCTAAGGGGATCCAAATATTGAATCAGGCGGGTATCCCGACGTTTGAGTATCCCGATGCTGCAGCCGCGACTTTTGCTGCGATGTGGCGCTACAGTCGCAATATCGAAGAGCTTTATCAAACACCTAAAGAGCGATTGCATGTAGATGCAGATTTGGACGAGAAAAAAGAGCAGATGAAAGATTTCATCTTAAAAAGTGATAAAGAGCTTTTAGATGAATTTGAATCCAAGAACTTGCTCTCAGCGTACGGAATCCCTGTCGTTGAAACTGTAGTTGCCACAACCAAGCGAGAAGCGATTGAGGCATCAGAAAAAATCGGCTATCCATGCGTCTTGAAGTTGTTTTCAAAAACGATCACGCATAAAACCGATGTGGGGGGCGTAAAGCTCAATTTGAAAACGGCCCAGGACGTAGAATATGCCTTCACGGATATTGAAAAAAATGTAAAAGAAAAAGCGGGTCAAGAGCACTTCCAAGGGGTAACCGTTCAGAAAATGATCCGCTTGGAAGGTTATGAGCTGATATTAGGTAGTACAGTAGACCCCCAGTTTGGGCCTACGTTATTATTTGGTTCAGGTGGGCAACTTGTAGAAGTTTATAAAGACCGTGCCCTTGGATTTCCACCGTTGAATCGCACCTTAGCGCGCTTTTTGATGGAAAAAACAAAGATCTATGAAGCCTTGAAAGGTGTTCGAGGAAGAGCACCTGTCGATGAGAAAAAACTCGAGGAGATATTGGTCGCCTTTTCTGAAATGATCGTAGAAAATCCTCGAATCAAAGAATGCGACATCAATCCGATACTTGCCTCGCCGGACGGTATTATTGCACTTGATGCACGCGTGCTTCTTTTTGATAAAGATGAAAAAAATCTTCCAACACCTGCTATTCGCCCCTATCCAACGCAATATGTTAAGCAAGAGACCCTTAAGAATGGCGAGACTGTGCTGATACGTCCGATTGCACCGGAAGATGAGCCGCTACTTGTGAACTTCCATAAAGAATTATCTGAAAATAGCATTCGTCAAAGGTTCTTTGCATTCATCAGTCTCGATAAGAGGATCGCTCATGAAAGGCTAATGCGGATCTGCTTTACTGATTTTGATCGGGAGATTGCGCTTGTTGCAGAAATCAAGGAGAAAATCGTCGGCGTCATTCGTTTAAGCCGTATTCCCTCGTCCCCTGATGCGCAACTCACTATGATCATTATGGATGAGTATCATGGACTTGGGCTTGGAACAAAACTATTAAATGATGCCATTGAAATTGCGAAAAAAGAGAATATTCATAATCTATTTGCCGAAATTCTGGATGAGAACGCCGGAATGATCAAGATCTGTAAAAAAGCCGGGTTTGTATTCACAAATACTGATGCACCTCATATACTTTCTGCTCGGCTTGGCATAAATATTGCATCATAGTCGGTGTAGCAAACAAATTTTAGAGGTCGTATGGCATTCCTAATCAGCCTTTTATTAGGCACAATCGCTGTCTTCGTGGCAGCCTATATACTCCCCGGAGTTCGAGTGGATGGATGGACCACCGCTTTAATCTTAGCCATCGTGATGGGGCTTATTAATGCCTTTATCAGACCTATCCTCTTACTCCTGACGCTACCGATCAACATTTTAACTCTTGGATTATTCACATTTGTCGTCATTGCACTCTGTGTAATGCTTGCAAGTGCGATCGTTCCGGGTTTCCATGTCGATGGTTTTTGGTGGGCGATGGCATTTGGCGTAGTCCTTGCCATTATCAATAGTTTTATCAACCCAACTATTTCTTAAAGTCTTTGCCACAAGAACGTTACGTTCTTGTGGCATTCTTATTCCCTTTAATATTTAAAAAGACTATACCGAAATTAAGGCATCGTTTTTATTAATAAAAGAGGTGAATATGAAAAATAATGACTTATATAAATTATTTCTAGATCAGTTAAAAGATATGTATAGCTCAGAGCAGCAAATCATCGAAGCTCTGCCTCATCAAATTGATATCGCAACATTAGCAGACTTAAAAGAAGCAATAAAAGGACATTTGAGAGAAACGGAAAATCAAGTGACTCGGTTAGAGCGCATTTTCGAAATTTTACATGAACCTCTCAGAGAGAAAAAGTGTGAAGCGATGGAAGGCCTCTTGAAAGAAGCTAAGCAAATTGTGAAAGGCATTCACGATGCACCTGCATTGGATGCAGCCATCATTGCTGCCTTACAAAAAGTGGAACATTATGAGATGGCCTCTTACGGAACCCTGCGCAGTTTTGCAAAACATTTAGAATGTGACCGGGAAATTACTGAACTCCTGCAAGAAACTTTAGATGAAGAAGGAGCTGCTGATAAGAAGTTAACGAAAATAGCAGACGGCTCACTATTTACAAGCGGCGTCAATCAAAAAGCTGCTTTAACAAGAAGATAATAATATTAGGGCGGTGTGGTTATCTTCACCGCTTTTTTTAACACACTTTTTATATTGAATTTGGAAGGATCCAGCTTGTTATTCACCTCATCCCAAGTCAATGGGTAGGAAACAAGCGCGTGAGGTCTTGGACGAACAGAGTAGGGCGCCACAATGCTCTGGTGCAGACGGTTTTGCAGACAATCCAGGTAAATTTTCTTCGGCCGTTTAGCTGGCGATCTTTCAAGTGAGGTAAATTTGGCTGTTTTTTCATGAACAATTTGGGAGACCATCTCAGCTAGTTGCCGGGACTTTTCATAAGTGTATTGACCTTGCAAGGGGATCAGAATATGCAACCCCTTACCGCCTGACGTTTTACAAAAATGATCAAGCTTAAGTTGCGCCAAGATTTCATGATAGATCAAAGCTACTTCAACGACTTTGTCAAATGCAATGTCATGTGGATCCAAATCAATTACACAAAAATCCGGATGTTTCAGATCTTGGCAGCGGGAAAGAAAAGGATGAAGATCAATGCTGCCTAAATTGACTGCATAGAGCAGGCTTTGAACGTCCGGGATCAATAAAAAGTGGTTTGGGGGAATCTCAAACGTTTTAATCCATTCAGGATGGGATGCCGGTAGATTTTTTTGGTAAAAGTCCTTTCCATCGATCCCATCTGGATAGCGGTGAAGCATAATGGGTCGGTCTTTGAGATAGGGGAGGATGAGCGGCGCAATTTTTTCATAGTAGGCTAAAAGATCGCCCTTAGTATAGCCCTCCTCTTTCCAGTATATTTTATCTAAGTGTGTCAGCTGCATAGACCTCCAAAAATAGGATGGCGCATGCTTTTGGCTTTAGTCCATTCACTAAAATGAACTTCACACATTATTTTGGGCTTGATCCACTGCACATCTTTAGATGGTGGTATATCTTTAAAAGGACACTTTTCCTGAATTAAGGGGAGCATTTTTTTATAAAGGGCATCCAATTCAGAATCGGTAAAGCCACCGCCTATACGCCCTGCGTACACAAGTTCTTTTTTATCATTGTAAACTCCAACAAGAAGAGCCCCGAATTTCTTTCTTGATCCTTTTGGGGCTGAAAAGCCACCTATGACGACTTTCGCATGTTTGCCTGATTTGATCTTGACCCAATCAGCGCTTCTCTTCGATTGATAGGTGCTGGAAATTTTTTTTCCAATAATCCCTTCTAATTCATGTTCTACAGCTGTTTTAAAGAATGCTTTCCCTTTTTGAAGAACATGGTCGCAATACCGAATATGAGAAAATGAAAATGGGTTGATCCATTTTTTCAGGATTTTTTTACGCGAGATCAAAGGGAGATCTCGTAGATCTTGCTCATCCTTGAACAGAATATCAAAAACATAGTAACAAAGCGCACCTGAGCCTTGAAAATTTGATTTTCCGGATTCATCTAAAACAACGATTTCCCCATCTAATATTACAGAATCTTTCACTTTTTTGAGATCTTTTATAAGAAGGGGGAATTGCGCATTCATATTTTTATTTGTTCTAGAGAGGATTTTGGCCTGATTTTGACGGATATAGCTTAAAGCTCTATACCCATCCCATTTAATTTCAAAAAGCCACTCCGGATCATCAAAAGGCTCTTTTATCAAAGTCGCAAGCATGGGAGGAATGAGTGTCTCGGCCTGTTTGATCAAAAGCCAATTTTTATCATCTATGCATATAAGATTGAATTCACCCTTCAGTTTTTTGCCATTCAAAACAAAGTGTAAATGGCCTTTTGCTAGCCCTTTTTTGATCGTATGGGATCCCGGGGTGTAAAACGTCCCTGCATCCCAAATTTCGACTGTGCCAGCTCCATAATTTCCTTTTGGAATGACCCCTTCAAAGTATTGATAAGCAAGAGGATGATCTTCGACTTTGATCGCAAGTCTTTTATCTTTAGGGTTCATTGATGGGCCCTTAGGAACAGCCCAGCTCAAAAGTACGCCCTTGTATTCTAAACGAAAATCGTAGTGAAGATGGCTTGCAGCATGCTTTTGCACACAAAATCTGGGAAGCTCTTGAGGTTCAGGCGTGTTATCGAAATTTCTTTTTTTCTTGTAAGGAAGAAGCTTCATGCGATTTTAGGACGTTTTTTGGTTGGTTTTTTTGCTTCCAGACTTTCTTGTAAAAGTGACATGATATCATGAATTTTTGGAGAAACAGATTTTTCTTCTTTCACATGGATCGGTTTGCCCTTAGCCTTCTGTTTGATGATTGCTTTGATTTCTTCTGTGTAAGTGTCTTTGTATTCTTTTGGGTTAAAGGGGATTGTTAGATGCTCGATCAGTTTCATGGCCATATCGAGTTCTTTTGGATTGGGTTTTTTGGCTTCCGGAATTTCCATTCCTTCAGGGCGAATAAGTTCATTGAGATAGCGGAGCTCATTCAACACGATCATATCGTCATGCACCTTGATCGCTGCGATATGCTCTTTGTTTCGTAAAACGAATTTAGCAAGGCCTAGCTTTTTCGATTTTCTAAGTGCCTCTCTAAGAAGGCTATACGCATTTTGAGCTGTTTTTTCAGGCTCGAGGAAGTAAGGTCTGACGTAGAAAGTTGAATCGATCTCTTCCTCATGGATAAAGCCCACTATTTCAATCGTTTTTGTCTTCTTAAGATTGGCTTTTTCAAAATCCTCATCTTTTAAAACGACGTAATTCCCATCTTCATATTCATAGCCCTTTACGATTTCACTCCAGGGGATTTCCTTGTCTTCCGCCTTGCAAATACGAGCGTAGCGCACCTCTGAGAAGTCTTTTTTGTGGAGTAAAGTGAAGGAGATTTCTTTTTCCTTGCTGGCTGCGTAGAGCTTGACCGGAATATTGACAAGGCCAAAGCTTAAAGCTCCTTTCCAGATAGAACGCATAGCCCCCCCTTTTTCTTCACGCTAGAACGTTAAAGATCTTTAGTCAAATATATATTTGACATATCATGTGTTTTAGAACAAATCGGAGGTTCCTATGCTTAAAGTGATTTTCATCCTAGCAACAGCAGCGCTTATTACCCAATGTTCAGAGGTTGGGCCAAGTGCAAAAACAGTACAAAAAAACAAAGAAGATCCAAAAATTATAGTGGAACCGGACCAAACAGATGTTTATGCGATCCCACTTGATGAAGATGCCCAAGATCAGCTGGAAGAAATACAAGAGCTTGAGCGACAAAGCAAGCAAGAGATTAAAGCAGAACAAAAGAAATAGTTAGATTTTTCTAGCAAGTCCTTTCACGTGATGAAAGGCAGAATCTGCTAAGCCATCTAGATTGTATCCGCCTTCAAGGGCGGATACAATACGCCCTTGTGCATATTTGTCAGCTATTTTTCTAATTAGTAAAGTTAAAGTCTCAAAATCTTTAGATTGCAGTCTTAACTGTCCGAGAGGATCTGATTCGTGGGCGTCAAAACCTGCTGAAATCAAGATGAATTCTGGTTTAAAAGTCTCCATAGCTTCTGCTAAAGTGCTGGCGTAAATCTCTAATAATACATCTCTTGAGGTCTCACCAGCTTTGACTTCTACATTCTGTATATTTCCACACCCTTTTTCGCTGGCTTGTCCTGTTCCCGGCCAAAGAGGGGATTGATGGCTGCTGAAATAGAAAATGCGTTTATCGTGCTTGACAAGCTCTTCTGTTCCATTCCCATGATGCAAATCCCAGTCCACAATCAATACGCGGTTGATCGGGTAGTTTTCAAGAAGGTAAAAAGCACCGATCGCAACATTGTTAAATAGACAAAAGCCCATTCCAACATCCTTGCAGGCGTGATGCCCCGGAGGTCTGACGACACAAAAAACAGAAGTGAACTTACCTGACATGACAGCGTCGATGGCATTTAACACTCCACCAACTGCAAATGTAGCCACTTTATAAGAATACCGTGAAATCTGCACATCACCCGTACTAAGTGTTCTGACCTCGTCTCGTTTGCATTCAGAGCACTCTCTTTCTACTAGCTGGATGTAATCGATTGAGTGCGCGAGCTTGAGTTCTTTTGGTGTAGCTCGTCTTGGAGCAATGGAATTTGTTTTGGTCAATGCGTTTTCATTTACCAGCCGATTG
>CAZOAX010000125.1:0-6503 GCA_964577735.1 uncultured bacterium | reverse complement strand
AAAGGTGTACGGGCACTTATCTTAGCTCCGACAAGAGAGCTTGCAGCTCAAGTGGGCGACAATGTGAAAATGTACGGCACCCACCTGCCATTCAAAACGCAAGTGGTCTTTGGCGGCGTCAACATCAATACGCAAATTAAAAAATTGCATACCGGGGCTGATATTTTGATTGCAACACCTGGACGGTTACTGGATCTAGTGGGTCAAAAAGTAGTCGATCTTTCTCATGTAGAAATCTTAGTACTGGATGAAGCTGACCGGATGCTTGACATGGGCTTTATCCATGACATTAAACGGGTCATTAAGTTGCTTCCGGAAAACAGACAGAACTTGCTTTTCTCAGCGACCTTCTCAAGCGATATCAAGAAGCTTGCAAGTGGCATTCTGAAAGATCCTAAGCTTATTGAAGTAGCAAAAGAAAATGCACCGGCGGATCTTGTGACGCATGTAGTCTATCCGGTAGATAACAAACGCAAAAAAGAACTTCTTTCTCATCTGATTAAAAAGAATAATTGGGAACAGGTTCTAGTTTTTGCACGTACCAAGCATGGAGCAAACAAACTTGCGCACTTGTTGACACTCGATGGAATTGAAGCTTCAGCAATCCATGGCAATAAGAGCCAGTCTGCACGAACCAAAGCCCTTGCTGATTTCAAGTCAGGCGCTGTAAAAGTCCTTGTCGCAACCGATATTGCCGCACGTGGGCTTGATATCGATCAATTGCCGCATGTGGTCAACTTTGAACTCCCGAACGTTCCTGAAGATTACGTCCACCGCATTGGAAGAACCGGCCGAAAAGGCAATGAAGGCTGGGCCTGCTCACTTGTTTGCATTGATGAGAACAAGCTCCTTGCCGATATTGAAAAGCTCCTGAAGCGCCCCATTGAGAAAAAGTTTGAGCCAGGATTTGATGTCGATCGCTCAATTAAGGCAGAACCGATTCCTTGTGGAAGAAACACGCACACAAGACGGCAAAATCCACGCGGCACCCCCGGCCCCCGCCGCCAAAACTCCTCAAGACCACGCCCACCCCATAAACCGTAACAGGACAAAAGGTAAAAATACGCAGAGACGCAGACTCGACTTTAGCATTTTCTGAGTATCAAAAAGAGAATTCATTCGAGAGAAGAAAAAGAATTCTTCACAGTCGTATTTTAGAGGTGACTGTCGTAAATTCAGATTAAATACCTAATCTTCATCGATGGGAACAATAACTATATATCTTTTTTTGTCGTTCCTATCGTTAAAAGTTGATAAGCTTAAGTTGTTGATTAGTAACATCTATTTATTATTCAACACGAAGACACAAAGGCACGAAGACACGAAGAGAGCTTTATGAAAACATGCTCTCTTTGTGTCTTCGTGCCTTTGTGTCTTCGTGTTGAATTTAAAAAACTTAAAAAATGCTAAAGTCGAGGCAGAGACGGAGAGACGCAGAGGAGAAAAAAGGCTTTTATTGCTTAAGAAAAGGCCCTAGGGCCTTTTCTTAAGCAATAAAAGATTCTGACAAGAAGAAAGGAACTTTCTTCTTGTTTCTTTGCGTCTCCCCGTCTCTGCGCCTCTGCGTTTATCGCTCTACTTAATGTGCAAAAGCTCTCTATCTCTCAATAGATAAGCAGCCCAACCGATTTGCTTATATTCTTCGGCGGCTTTTCCTGTATGTGGGGCTTCAAAGATGCCTCTTCCGACGATGATGATGTCGGTCCCTCTTTCGAGGATGGCATGTTCCGGGGTGTTGTACTGCTGGCCGAGCGCATCGCCTTTATTTTGCTTTTGGATGCCTGGGGTCATATGCAAAAAGTTCGGATCCTCTGTCAATCTGTTTTGACAGATAAAGCCAACGACAAACTCAGGATAACATTTAGCTAATTCAACGGTTTGCTTGGTATAGTCTTCATCAATCAGATTGTTTTTTGAGCTCAGCTCTGCAATTAAAAGGAGTCCATTGCCTTTTGGCTGGCCTATTTTTTGGAGGCCTTCGATGATGCCAGGACCAGGAAGCGGATGGGCATTTGTAAGAGGTGACCAATCACTGATGCGATAAATCCCCTTTTCATATTGCTGAGCTACAGTGTTTCCAATATCGGCGAACTTGCGGTCTTCAAAGATAACGAACTGATGTTTATCTGCAAGATGTTCTAATTTCTTTATAAGTTCGGGTGTAAAATCTTCCAGAATGTCGATATGGGTCTTTAGGATACAAATATGAGGGCCTGTCGCTTCAGCAAGAGCAAGTAATTCAGCTGATGTTGTCACATCGGCAGCAAGGCATAAATTGCTTTGCTTTTCCTTCATCAAAGAAAAGATCCGTTTGGTTAATGGGTGCATACCACATCTCTTGTTGTTTGGGTAATTCGATCTTCATTTTGAAGGATATCCAATACCTCTTCCAAGGTGATGACAGAATGAAGCTTATATCCCTTTTCCTCGACTTTTTGAAGCCCTCCTTGCTGACGATCCAGAAAGACGACAATGTCTGTGACCTTCATTCCGACATCTTCAAGCGGTGTAATTGTTTCCATGATGCTGGCGCCACTTGTGATCAGATCTTCTAGGACAAGGCAGTTGTGGTCTTTTTGAAAAACACCTTCAATGATCTTCTTTGTTCCGTAATCCTTAGCTTCCTTACGACGCATCACCATGGGACATTGGTATTTGATTGAGAGATAACTTGCCATTGGAAGTGCTGTATAGGGAACTCCACATATCCGATCGAATTTCTTATGGGCTGTTTTCTTCCACATTTCTTCTGCTATTGCCTGAAGCAGCTTAGGGTAGGAGATGCTCTCACGAAGGTCGATATAGATGGGAGAAACGATACCGCTTTTCAGCGTAAAATTTCCAAGCTTGATCGCTCCGATATCATAAAGCTGAAGGATAATCTCTTTCATTTTTTCACTCCGTTATGCCATTTGTTTGCTAAATAAGGATCCCACATCATACCAGTTGCTGTAGTGACGATGTTTGCACCTGCTTGTAAAAATAAATCAAAATGTTCATGCCTTGTGATCCCGCCGCAACCGATCAATTCAAGACTTAACTTCTCTTTGTCAATGATCTCACGAGCATTTGTTATAAATTCTAATGCGTCCGGACGAATCATATCACCGCAGATTCCACTGGTTTCACGTCCTTTTCCAAGAAGCGGCGCTCCATCAAGATTTACAGCCCGCATAGAGACACTATTGATCCCGCAAACTGCACGGACACCAGCATGAGCTAAAGCAATGAGTACTTTTTGTAACTGGTCTTTACTCGAATATTTTCCGACTTTAATAATAAGCGGAATGGGGGCAATCGCTTTTACGATTGCTGAAGCCACCTTGAAGGAATTTTCAGGGTCTGTATAAAGACTGCCCTCATGGGAGGACACATTAGGACAGGAAAAATTTGCTTCGATCACCTCTGCACCGGCATCTTTTGCCATCATTGCCGTTCGAATAAAGTCCTCAATGATCTCATCAGGAGAACCAACTACTGAGACAATCAGCAACTGCCCTTTTTTTAAGTCAGATTTGGCTTTTGCAATATCACTTTGCAGATACTCAGGTGACATAGAGGGCATACCAAAAGAGTTTGTAATGGACAGTGTATTCCTATCACTCTTTTGAACAACTCCCTTTTCACTCTCACTCACAAAGACGACGTTTGGTAATGGATGCCCCGAATAGGCATGACTGCGGATCGTTTTATAAGTGACAATGTCAAATCCCATCTCCGCCGCAAAAGTAGTCCACCGGCTATTTAATAAAGGCCCAGCTGGAACACCCAGCGGAGAAGCAAGTTTAAACCCGAGAAAATCAATCCATCTACTTTCAACAGCCCAACGCCTCTCCGGTATGGGATGGCCAAAAACCGGCCCTGCCTCTAAGTTGGCCTTATAGTCTTTTTCAATATCATATATAGACACCTCCACCTCTCTGTGCCTCTGTGTCTCTGTGTCTCTGTGTTGAATTTTTGTTGTCATAACTGAAAAACTTGTCCTTGAGCTATGGTGCAAATTGGCCAGCCTTTTAATAGACGACCTTTATAAGGAGACCAGCCACATTTAGTTTTTAAATTTTCATCCCGCACTTCCCGTGTATACTCCATGTCTACCATGACTATATCATCATTAGGCGGAAGCCTGAAAATGGAGGTGATATTCGCACTTGTAAGCTTAATCAGTGTTTGTAAATCCATGCGTCCTTCATTTACGGCATGGAGCATCAGCGGTAATAAAAGCTCTATGCTGGGAATGCCAGAAGGCGCTTTGCCGTAGGGCTGATTTTTCTCCTCAAGGGTGTGGGGAGCATGATCGGTGCCAATGAAATCAACCGTACCTTCCTTAATCCCATGCCATAGTGCATTTTGATCCTCTGTTTCACGTAAAGGTGGATTCACTTGCACGCGAGTCCCCCACTTACCATAATCATCGATTGTCAGTAAAAGATGATGAGGCGACACTTCTGCATAAACGGGCACCCCACTTTTCTTAGCCTGCCGAATCAGATCTAATTCCTCTTTAGTACTCACATGCAATATGCAAAGCCGGACATGATATTTAGCAGATAGACCGATTGCAAGCTTGACAGCTTTTTCTGCAGCAGTCCTACAGCGGATTTCAGAATGAACGCTTGGATCCAAACTAAATCTTTTATTCAAGCGTATGATCTCTTCATCTTCTGCGTGAACAGAGATCAACATGTCGTGATCTTTTGCGATCTTAAAAATCTCTTCTAATGATTCCGGGTCATCCACTAAGAGCTCCCCTGTGCTGGACCCCATAAAAATCTTGATGCCAATAGCATGCTCTTTAGCTTTCCCAATTTCCTTTAATTGATTACGATCTGCCCCAAAATAGAAGAAATACCGTAATGGAATACCGGAGGCTTTAATTTGTTCCTGGACAAGCTTATGTTTGTCGAGCAAACGTTCATGCGTTGTACAGCTGGGGTTGTTATTTGGCATATCAATAACCGTTGTCACACCACTTTGAATGGCTGCTCTTGCTCCAGAGATCCAATTTTCTTTATGTTCATGGCCAGGTGTACGAAAATGCACGTGTGGATCTATAAGGGCAGGCATTACAACTTGGGATCTCATGGGAAGTACTGAGTTATTTCTTGTTTGGAAAATGTTTTCTCACAAAAATGGCAACGCAGTTGAATCATTTTGCGATCGGAATCGATATGAAAAAGATGCGTAGTTTGTTCATGGTTAGTGATGCAATTAGCATTTGGGCATATAATGCAATGTTCAATCTGTTCTGGAATTTTAACAACGTATTTATTCACAACTTCTGAATTTTGAATAATATTAACAGTTGCTTTAGGGGCAAAGATAGCTATCTGTGTGGTTTCATTTTCAGTCAGTTCCCGCCCTTCCACTTTGATCATATCTTTAAAGCCCATCTTTTCACTGGCAAGATTGACCCCTACAAAAGCTCTTGCTTTAAGTGCTTCCAGTTTTAGCAACCGCATGATAAAAAAAGCCTGTCCTGGCGGAATATGGTCGATCACAGTTCCTTGTTCAAGATCGACAAGCGGGGCATTCAAAATACTCGTCATGATTTCTTCCCAAGTAAAAGGCTTAGTAGGGCCTGTCTGATGTAAAGTCCATTTTGAGACTGCTCAAAATAATAGGCATGGGGTGATTGATCGATTTCAGAACTTAAATGCTCGATTAGCCGGGGCAAAGGATGCAAAATACGCATGGTTGTTTTGGCTGACTCAAGTACTGAGAGATCAAAATTATAGGCTTCGTCATCCACCTCATGAGTGAACCGTTCCTCTTGCAAGCGGGTCAGATAGATAATATCGAGCTTCGGTATAATGTCTTCAAGTGTTGGGTGAAGAGAAAACAAGATGCTTTTCTTCTTTAATTCATCATAAAGGCTTTTAGGAAGATCAAGTCCGGGATGAGCAACAAAATACAAGCGCATATTAAAAAGTGAGCACGCTTGAACGAGGGAATGCACTGTTCTCCCATGCTTCAAATCCCCCACAAAAGCGATATGAAGCCCATCAAGCTTGCCTTGACATTCTCGAATAGAAAAAAGATCCAGTAACGTTTGTGTTGGATGTTGGTTGCTCCCATCCCCTGCATTAATTACCGGAATGTCAGTTGCTTCTGCTGCAAGTCTTGCAGCACCCTCTAATGGATGCCGGACTACGATCACATCAGCATACTGTCCCATTACTTTCATAGTGTCATGCAAGGATTCCTTCTTTGAAACGGAGGTGTTTTTGGAATCAGCAAAGCCAATCACACTCCCACCCAAACGATACATGGCAGACTCAAACGATAGACGAGTCCTTGTGGAGGGTTCAAAAAAACAGCTCGCTAAGATTTTCCCTTTTAATGCATTGGGATCTGTCTGTTTTTTCATTGTCTCTGCGACATCCAGGATTGCCACAATTTCATCCCTTTCAAAATCGCGCATGGAGATCACATCGGTATTAAGCATGGACATACTCTCTCCAGGATTTGATCGGGGTTTTCTCTAAATTAACATCAACAAG
>CAZOAX010000124.1:0-6557 GCA_964577735.1 uncultured bacterium | reverse complement strand
GAGGGATGAAAAAATCGGAAGCGGCAATGGCTGTTAAAGTGCCAAGGATGTTCTCTTCTAGATTACGCAGGCGTGTCGTATTTTCAATGTCTGCTAACACAGAGGCAAGTTCAGTCTCAGCTCTTGAGACATCCGTAAAATTGACGAGACCTGCGTTGTATCGGGATAATGAGATGTCGTAGGCATCTTTTCGGATTCTTCGGTTTTCTTCTAAAACATCCAGTTCTGAATCCAGGCCGCGCAATGTGTAATAATGATAGGCCACATCTGAAGTTATGCTTAAAAGAGCATTGTTGTAAGCTTCAAATTGTGCTTCGGCGTGGTAAAGAGCGGATCTATAATTATCGTAAATTTGATGCCAAAGATCGACCTCATAACTTGCTTCAAGCGGTACGGCGTACATAGCCTGATGAATGCGGAAGACGTCTAAGCCAAGACCGCCTGGGGCTTGAAATTGGATCAAGCTATCCTGTTTGAAGAAATTGGGATTTAAACCGACTTGTGGAAACTCTTGCGACCTTGCGACGTAGGCAAGAGCTCTTGCTTGCAGCCAACTTTGAAAAGCTTCTTCAAGAGAGTAGTTTTTTTTAAGGGCCATCTCTTCAAGTGCGTTCAACCCTTCATCATCTAAAACATGCCACCACTGGCAGAAATCCTCTACTTGTGGAGTGCAATTCGTATTTTTCCATTCAGGGGGCGCATACACATCTGGTGGCACATATTCCCCATAAGGCGTACAAGCTGTGAGTGCAAGCAAAAGAAGTAATGCTCTCATTGTTTGACTTCTTCTATAAAGACGTCTACTTGCTGGCCAACAAAGAGGTTTAACTCAATTGGCCTATCAAAGGAATAGATCACTTGGAGCACACGAGTGTCAACCCTTTCATCAGAGGCGCCTGTGAGAGATTTTTTAGGAATGACATAGGGTTCAATGCGATCAAACTTTAGATCAAACCTGGCTTTAGTGTTATTCTTAAGATAGGCTACAGCTGGGAATCCCGGGTGGAAGCGCGAAGCATTCTGCTCGTCGATATCGACCCTTACTTGCAGACGATTAGATGTACCAAGCAGCATGGCAGGGTTATCGGTGGAATTAGCAAGGACATACTCTCCAACACGGATATTGTTTTGTAGAATGGTCCCATTTTTGGGTGCTCTTACTGTGAGTCTTTCAATCAAACGTTTAGTTTCTTCTACTTGCGCCTTAGCTGCCAAAAGTTGCATCTCCGACACCAAAACATCATTTTCACGTGTCTTCACATCTTCCTGACTAACAGCCCTTGGATCACTGACTGCTTTCAGTCTTCCTAATTGATCCTTTAAACGGATAAGGTTGGCCTCTGAGACTTTGACATTGGCTTCCTGCGTCAATATACGTGCATCCAGTTCCCTTGGATCGATTTGGAAGAGGGGATCGCCTTCTTTTACGTGGTCGGCTACTTTGACATAGATCTGATTCACGATGCCGGCTTGAGGGGAGCCGATGGCAATATTCCGGTCGCTTGATTCAATGATGCCGGATGTGGCGATAGTGTTTTCAAAGGGATTGATTGCAGGCTCCCTTGCCATTTGCCTTGTTTGTTCAGGCTTTTGGATGATGCCGACTAAATATATTGCAAGAAGGATTCCTGCAATGCTTAAATAAAATGAAAGTCGTTTAAAAATCATATGTGAGATACTTCCTCATTTGAAAGGACAGCTGTTACTTGACCGTCGTTCATTTTTGCCACACGGCTAGCATATTTGAAAATCCGGCTATCATGCGTCACAATAATGACTGTCCGGTCTTTTTTTTCTGCGACTTGAACGAGTAATTCCATGATCTTTTCACCATTTTCAGCATCGAGTGCGGATGTCGGTTCATCGCAGATCAGCAAAGAGGGGTTATGTACAAGGGCTCTTGCGATCGCGATCCGTTGTTGCTGACCACCGGAAAGAGATTTTGGGCTATCATTTTCGCGTCCTTCCATGCCGACTTGTTTTAAGACTTCGGCAGCTCTTGCCTCTGCATCTTTTCTGGAAAGACCATTGAGCACAAGCGGGATGCTGATATTTTCAAGGCAGCTTAATGTGGAGATCAAATGAAATTGCTGAAAAATAAAACCAATATTTTTTTTGCGAAACTCTGTTAGTTGATTTTGATCCATGTCTCCAATCGAATTTCCAATGACTTCAATTTCTCCTGAATTGAATTTAAGCGTTCCCGCAATTACACTTAACAGCGTAGTCTTGCCGCAGCCCGATGGACCCACGATCATCAAAAGCTCGCCGTAGCGTGCATCAAAGTTCACATCACGAAGCGCATAAATAACGTCTTTTCCTGATTGAAAGGTCTTGGTAACCTTTCTTACTTGAACAGAAAACCCTTCAGGCACGGAACACCTCTGCAGGTTCAAGTCTACTGATCCTTCGAATGCCCATGTAAGCTGCAAGCGTGCAGATCAAAAGGACGCACGCTAATGTTCCTAAAAGGGTTTCTTTAGCCATGAAAAAAGGAGGTTGTCCTGTTCTTAATGTGATAAAACCAAAGATGGAGGCAAGTCCAACGCCTATTCCATAACCTGTCAATCCGGCAAATAAAGCTTGGACGATCAACATTCGGCAGATCAAACCGTTGCTTGCACCCATGGCTTTTAATGCACCCAGATTGCCGAGGTTTTCCAAAATGAAAGAATAGAATGTTTGACCGCTGACGGTAATGCCAACAATAAATCCAAGCAATATCGTCGTGCCAAATGAAATAGGGATTCCGGTGTTTTTAATGAACCACCAGATAGTCTCCCAAAAAAAATTCTTTTCTGTGACTGCTTTTAAGCCGGTCTCAGTTTGTATTTCAGTAGCAACTTGGGTAGGAGTCCAGTTTTTTGCAGGTTCTACAAGAATAAAAGATAAATTACGCCTTGTTTTGGGAGCCATTTGGATGGCCCTTTCGTAGGTTGTGTAAACAAATGGATAGCCGAAAAAAGATCTTGCTGCTTTACAAATTCCGACGATGCGGGCTTCATGGTCATTGATGTCGAAAGAGTCGCCGATCGTTAAAGGATTTTTGCTTCCTTCGTTTAATTTGGCAAGCCCAACGTCATCGACAATGACAGCTTTATCTTGCCAGAGATCCTGAAGGTTTCCTTTGATCATTGTGGGAGGTGCTCCAATGAGCGTTGCCGTATCCAGTCCAAATAGTTGTATCGACTTGAAATGGCCATTATAAAGACGTGCCTGCTGGAGTGAAAAGTAGAAGGGGACTGCCCAGGCAACACCTTGAACTGAGCGTACACGGGATAGGTCGGTATCACGCATTGGCTTTACTTCGTTCACTTGCTCTACTTTCGGGTCCATAACCCAGATCGGGCTTTTAGTGTTTTGCAGCGTTGCTGTTGTCCAGAGCATTAGTCCGGTAAAGACACTTGTTTGCTGGGTGATCAGGAGCGTGCAAAAGGAGATTGCGCTGATCAGCATGATATATTTGCTTCGGTTTCCAAGAAGCATTTTTAAAGCAAAAAAATACATGGTCTCAGGGGGATTTATTTTTATCAGTAATCTATCAAAAAATATAATTATCGTATTTCAATAAATCACATGACCTCATCGCCTGAGATGTGCATGTTTGTTGACATGGTGCGAGTTTTTTTATTATTATGTGGGTTTAATTTATAGGTTAATATGACTATTAGTTCGCTACCTTACCAAGCGACTTACTTTCGCGATCTTGCAGGTCAGGACGATGTAGAGATAGATTTGCAATACTTGCTTTCTTTTCCAGAAGGAGTTTTCGTGGAGAAGATTTATCCCTTTTTTTGTCAGGCACTCAAGGCAAATAGTGGGCTTGTCCTTTCCAATAATCTCAGGATGCAAGCATCTTTTACTAAATACATGACATCACGTGGTTGTAATTATTCATCGGATGATCTGAATTTGGATTTGATTATTAAAAGCATTCGGGATAAAGCCAAAATGCAAGTGGAGTATGAACTTACGGTTTTTAACCTGGAAGATCAAAAAATTGACGAAGCAAAATGCCAAAACATAGCAGATGTCAAATGGGAAGAAAGACAGAGCACGGGTAGGCATGCGGAATTCCTGACCCTACGACAAGTAAGGCACATGATCTACTTGGTCTTAAGTTTTGGCCGATTGAAGAGACGAAGAATCTAAGGTTAGTATTTGCCTCCATAAATCCTCCACTTCGTCAAAAAAGAATTCAGGGGCGGATGGATCCAATTTGAGGAGCCATTCAGCAGCAAATTCTTTTTTGAATTCTTTCCCAAAATTCAGATAGACCAGTATTTTGATTAAGTCAGAAGCCTTTTCGTAATTTACATTATTATAGCTTTTATCAGTGTAATATTGTACGAGAGCAAACAAGGATTGGGTGTGGTCCTGCTCAGCTGCAAGCATGCAATAACGAACAGATTCATGTGTGTTTTTTTCACATCCAAATCCTTGTTCAAGACGCAATGCCAGCTGGTATTGAGCTTCAGGATACTTAAAATGATCAGCCAGGTGCTTTAAGATTTCAATGGCGGCTTCTTTGTCCTGCTTCACACATATACCTTTGGATATATATAAGGCGACCATGGTTTGAGCATTCAGGCAGCCTTGTTCTGCGGCAAGGGCGTAATATCTTAAGGCTTTACGTAAGTCGCGTTTAACTCCTACCCCTTTCATGTACATGTCCGCAAGTTCGGATTGAGCTATTTTGCATCCCTTACTGGCCCTGAAAAAAGTCATCAAAAAGGCCGTTTTTTGTGGGTCTTTTTCCGGTAATGTACCTAAATATTTAAAGGAATCCTCATGTTTATTGAAGATAGTAAAATAAAATACCTGGCTTGTTTTGCGTGGCAAACTGCCATCTTTTAGTTCGATGGATAGGACGAAAGGGAGGTTTCGATTGGCTTGCTTATCAATCCATACATGAAAAGGAAATAAACTCCCGTATCCTTTGTCTGTCAAATCTATTTGTGAAGGCAGTTTTCCTATAGCTATACCAGGGGCCTGTTCAATCGTTTTTATAGGATTGTAAGGGGTGGGATAGTTTTGCTGAGTGAATGATAAGCTATACATGTTATTTTGTTTGTTTTAATAAAAAGATGTTAAACAATAACATCATAAAGTATATAAATCAACTACAAACTAGATGCGTTCGCCAATAAAAGGCCTACAGCCTTTTTAAAAAATTCCGGCATGTCTTTGTCAAGTTGATCAATCCAGGAAATCACGCGTTGTCTTGTCAAAGCTTTTCCGTAGTTCAATTTGGTGAGCTTTTGGATCAACAAGGTGGCACTTTTATATCTTTTGGGATCACAATGGTGACTTACATAGTGGGTTGCGAGTGCAAACATGGCACCTTTATGCGTTTGTTTTGCTGCCAGTTTGCAGTATCGAACGGCTTCACGTAGATTTTTTTCTGTTCCGATTCCTTCTCCATAAGATTTGGCAAGCAGATATTGATCTTCTGGCCGCTTGTGGTCATTTGCCACATACTTGAGCCATTTAAAAGTCAGTCTATCCTGATTTTCGTAAAATTCAAAGAATTTGAGGAGGCTCGATTTAATTTCTGCGTTCCTTTCATTAGATTTGCCCAAGTAGTGAAAAGTATCTTCGTGGATACTGTGGATCATAAAATAAAAAATCAGGCCTGTTTTTTGAATGGCGGTGTAGATTTCCGGTTTATCTTCATCGTCAAGTTTGATAGATAGAATAAAAGGGAGATTTTGAGCCGTTTGGTTTATGATCCGGGATTTGATTGAGAAGGTATCCTGATGACCTTTACTTTGAATATCAATCGTTTTGGGGAGTTTGGATGCGGCGTAAATGCTTGGACCAAGCTCAAGGGTTTTCACCGGGTTATATGTGTGGTATGATATGCCGACCATTGCTATAATCCTTTTAATCAGGCTAACAGGATGATGCGATGAAAGCAATTCGTAAAATGGTTGTCAAGGTGGGGACGAGCACGTTGACTCAAGGGACAAAAATGCGATCCAGACGGTATATGCTTGAACTTGTCCAACAGCTTGTGCAATTGCAAGCGCAAGGAATTGAAGTCGTTCTTGTCAGTTCAGGCGCAATGGCAGCAGGAAGAGAGTTATTGAATTTCCCTACAGTTGAACGCTCATTGCCTGGGAAACAAATGTTTTCTTCGATTGGGCAAGCAAAGCTCATGCAAACGTGGTCGGAACTATTTGCCATTTATGATGTGAACGTAGGACAAGTGCTATTGACGCGCGATGATCTTTCTAATCGTAAGAGGTATTTAAACGCACGTGACACCCTGCATTGCTTAGTCAAGCATAAAGTACTTCCGATCATTAATGAGAACGATACAGTCGCCACACAAGAAATTCGTGTCGGGGACAATGACAATTTAGCAGCACTCGTGGCTAATTTGATCGAAGCTGATGTGATGGTCTTGCTGACCGATCAGGAAGGGCTTTTCACAGCCGACCCCCGCTTGAACCCTGATGCTATGCTGATTCCTGTTATCGAGAAAATTGATGAATCGATTTTTGCGCTTGCTGGAGGGTCTTCTACCTCGCTTGGAACAGGGGGGATGACCA
>CAZOAX010000123.1:0-6580 GCA_964577735.1 uncultured bacterium | reverse complement strand
CACTCCCCTGTGGCAACATTGACTCTCAAGGACAGTTCAGCAATTGCCCCTACATTCTCCGTTTTTATACCAACCGTGATTTTTCAAGATTTCTTTTGCTTGCTCAGCCTGATGCCACTTTTTCAGAATGGATCATTCCCAAAAAAACCATTATTGTAGACTCTTCCCTAATGGAGGTGCATAAAACCGATGACCTGAAAACTCTCAATCGGCTTTTATCCTACCCGACCCCTCTTGATGGTGCCAATGGAGATGAGATCAGACGCACCATTCTCAAAACAGAGGTCATTTCACTTAATACACTGGCAAAAGAAACCGGTAAGTCTGAATTTTCACCACCTGCTGCGCTCGAGCTTTTAAAGCCAGGAGCTGAAAATTTAATTTACAACGCTCCCAGATATCACTTATTTGGCGAGAATTTTTTAAAAAAAGCGATCGAACTTTCTGAAGAGCGATTTGACAACCACGAAATGCATATCCTGCAAAGCGAACTTGATACACTTGCTAAATTCCACGATCTTGTTTTCTACTCCTCAAACGGCATGAAGCAGGCCTTCAAAGGCTTTAATGCCTTGCAAAAGCTTGTGATCCCTTCACGCTATTTCACCGGCTACCTCGTCATTTCAAAAGAAGGCAAAATCATCAGTAGTCGTTTGATCATCGATAATGATGCAGACCCCGTCGATATTCATGAAGATAAGGCTGTAGCTGAAAGAGAAATCTTAATCGATCCTATTAAACAGGACACACAACAAGAAATTTCCATTGAAGGACTATTGAGGGAAAAAGTAGAAGCCGCCCAGGAAGAAATTGGACCGATCATTTACAATATTTATAGCCTCCTTGAGGATGTAATAGAAAAAGATAGTCTTTACCTTCCTCCTTCGATCCATCAACTTTTTGACCTCTACCTTGTAAAAAAAGGTGAGATGAGCCGCGTTGTCAAAAGCGCAGTGGAAGAAATGAAAAAGACCCACCCTGACATTAATGACTTGTCCATCGATCAATTTTTAAGAGAATACGGTCTCTTGGATTTTTATATTCAAGATACACCAAGCGACTCGAATATCTCCTTAAATGATACGCATGAGATTGAACAATGGGAATCTCTTAAAAGACTTTCTGATATTGCACCAAACAAATCAATGATAGTTCCTTTTAAAGCATCTTTTCGTATATAATCCCGTCACAAACTTAAGGTTATTTTATGGATTTGAAAGCTCCGCCGGGAGTATTTGATATTATCCCCCTCGATTCAAAAGAACTTTGGAAAAGCTCCTATTTATGGGCATGGCTTGAAAAAACAATGCGTGAACTTGCCAAATGTTATGCACTTCAGGAGATCCGCACTCCCATATTTGAAAGAACAGAGTTGTTTTGCCGCGTTGTCGGAGAAACATCTGATATCGTGACAAAAGAAATGTACAGTTTTGTCGACCGGGGTGATCGAGACCTCACACTAAGGCCAGAGGGTACAGCGCCTGTCATCCGAGCCTTTATTGAACATAAACTTGGAGAAAAACAAGGAGAGCAACGCTTATTTTACATCGCTCCTATGTTTCGTTATGAAAGGTCACAAGCCGGCAGATACCGGCAGCATCATCAGGTCGGCGTAGAGATCATTGGAAGCAAAGCGCCTGAAACCGATGCTGAGCTGATCGATATGGCTTACACGTTTTATTGCAACCTTGGTCTTAAAAACCTCTCGATCGCAATCAACTCCCTTGGCAATAAAGAAAGCCGCCAAAGATATAAAGAGGCGCTAAAAGCCTATTTAGAACAACATGTGGGAGAGCTCTCAAAAGACAGTCAAATCCGTTTAGAAAAAAACCCATTAAGGATCCTGGACTCCAAATCCCCTGAAGATCAAGCAATTGTCAAAAATGCGCCTTCGATTTTAGACTTCCTGGATGAAGAATCAAAAGCCCATTTTGATCAGACGCTTGCCTGCTTGACAGCCTTGAACATCCCTTACCACGTCAATCCAATGCTTGTACGCGGCTTAGATTATTACAACAAAACAGTATTTGAGATCGTTTCGACCAATCTTGGATCACAAAATAGCATCGGCGGCGGTGGCCGCTATGATGGTTTGATCAAAGAACTTGGCGGACCTGACCTTAGCGCTTGCGGCTTTGGATCTGGCATGGAGCGTATTTTACAGGCTTTGATCGCACAAAATGCACCGTTGCCGACACCAAACACGCCAGAACTATTTCTTATCCCCCTCTCTGAAGAAGCAAAGAAAACTGCATTCCTGATCCAAAAACAGCTAAGAAATGCTGATATCCCCGTACAGATGGAAAGCAGCGGGAAAAAACTCAATAAAGCAATGGGAATCGCTAACCAATCCGGCGCCAAATTTTTAGCTGTCGTTGGCGACGATGAACTTGCATCCCAAACTTTTGCATTAAAAGATATGCAATCTGGGCTGACCACAAAAGTACCGTTTGCAGAACTCCAAAAATTTTTATTAGATCATAGGAACTCTCATGTTTGATTTTCGTAGAACACATCACCTTGGCGAACTTAACGCATCCCACATTGGCCAAATTGTCACCTTGTCTGGATGGGTAAACCGTAGACGTGACCACGGGGGCTTGATTTTTATCGACTTAAGAGATCGTTTTGGAGTGACCCAACTCGTTTTTGACCCGACAAAAAATCCAAATGTACACAAGGATGCCGAGCAACTCCGCTCAGAGTGGGTCATCTCGATCAAAGGGACTGTGATCAGAAGGGGCGAAGGAATGGAAAATCCCCGCATGCCGACCGGAGAAGTTGAAATTGAAGTACAAGAGCTTGAAATTCTTTCAAAAGCAAAAACCCCTCCATTTTCTATTTCGGATGAAAAAATCGAAGTCAATGAAGAGTTACGCCTAAAGTACCGTTATCTTGATATTCGAAGAGGCGATGTTTCTGAAAAGCTTGTAATGCGCCACAAAGCCATGATTGCAGCCCGCAACTACTTAGATTCTCAAGGCTTTCTTGAGATCACAACACCGATCCTCGGAAAATCCACTCCCGAAGGCGCAAGAGACTACCTAGTCCCTTCACGCGTATACCAAGGATCGTTTTACGCTCTCCCGCAGTCCCCTCAGCTATTCAAGCAACTTTTAATGGTCGCCGGAATGGACAGGTATTTCCAATTTGCCCAATGTTTTCGCGACGAAGATTTAAGAGCTGACAGACAACCGGAATTCACTCAAATCGACATTGAAATGAGCTTTGGAACCCCTGAAGAATTATTTCCCATCGTGGAAGGAATTGTCGGGTCTATTTTTAAGAAGTGCTTAAACTCTGATGTCCCCTCACCGCTTATCAAAATGACTTACAAAGAGGCCATGGAGCGCTTTGGAACAGATAAGCCCGACATGAGATTCGGAATGGAACTCAAAAAAGTAGATGACATTGCAGCCAAATCAACATTTTCTGTGTTCCTGGAGCAACTGAAAAATGAAGGCACGATCAAAGGCCTTTGCGTGAAAGGTGGCGCTGATATCTCCCGCAAAGGGATCGATGAGTATACAGACTTTGTTGGCAAACTTGGCGTTAAAGGCCTTGCGTGGATGAAGTTCACAGAGGGAGCCTTAAACTCAAGCATCGTCAAATTCTTTGATGCAGACCAGCAAAAAGCGCTGATCGAACGTTTTGAGATGACTGAAGGCGACTTGATCTTCATGGTTGCAGATACCAAGGATAAAACAGATCAAGCACTTGATCATTTGAGAAGAAGACTTGCCCGGGCAAGAGATCTCATCAAGCCAAATACCTATGCATTTCTTTGGGTCACAGACTTTCCTCTTTTTGGTTGGAATGCAGAAGAAAACCGCCTTGAAAGCATGCACCACCCCTTTACCTCGCCTCATTTTGATGACATGCATCTTCTTGAAACAAATCCACTCGAAGTGCGTTCATCCGGTTATGACATAGTCCTCAACGGTTATGAAATCGGAGGCGGATCTCAAAGGATCCATAACGGCGATTTACAGGAAAAAATCTTCCAGGCACTTCGCTTGACCCAAGAAGACATCGAGCAGAAATTCGGATTCTTTGTCGATGCCTTAAAATATGGCACTCCGCCCCATCTTGGACTTGCACTTGGATTTGACCGGATCATGATGATCGTGACAGATACAGAAAATATTCGCGATGTGATCGCTTTTCCTAAAACGCAAAAAGCAAGCGATGCCATGATGGAATGCCCCTCAAACGTGGTTATTGAGCAATTACGCGATTTAGGCCTGAAAATAGATATTAAACTTTAAACTGTTGGCATTTTAACGAATAAATGCCTAGAATCGGAACAGACTATAATCCTCAAGGAGAAATACATGCTTCTTTTCAACCGTTACATGCTCATCTCATCGATGGCAGCGCTCTCGATCGTATCAGCAAATTTTCATGCAAATGCTGCTGATGTGACATCTCAAACTAAGGCAGCTGACGCTTCTGAAGAAGTGGACATCAAAAAAGTTTCAGAAGGCTTCGGTCACTTCATCGGACGCAACCTGAAATCTTCGGGCCTCAATTTTGATATCGACAGTTTTGTTCAAGGGATCCGCGACGGAATTGCCGGCAAACCGCCAGCACTTTCTGATAAAGAATATGAACGTCAAATGATGCTCCTTCAAGAAAAAGCCTTTAAGCGCCTTTCTGAAGACAATATCAAAGCAGCCAATGACTTTCTGCAAAAAAACGCTAAAGAAGCAGGGGTCATCGAGATCGAACCTGGCAAACTTCAATACACGATCGTTAAACAAGGATCTGGAGCTGAAGTAAAAGAAGGCGGATCGCCTCAAATCCAATACACAGGTAAATATGTAGACGGCACCGTATTTGGCAGCTCTGCTGACACCGGTGGCCCAATTACCATCCCTCTTGATCAAACGATCCAAGGTTTTAGCAAAGGTCTAAAAGGAATGAAGGAAGGGGAAGTCCGTAAGATATTCGTTCACCCGGATGTTGGCTATGGCACAAGCGGTCATTTACCTCCGAATTCTCTTTTAATTTTTGATGTAGAGCTTATTAAAGCTGAAAGCCCTGAAAAGGCCCTCATCAACGCATCTGATGACAATTTTGACGATGACGAAGATGAAGATGATGAAGATGATGTCAAATCTGTCAAAGGATCTAAAGACAAAGAAGCTTCTAAAAAATAACCATTACACTAAAGGGAGGGCAATCTAAGCTCTCCCTTTTACTCAAGACATCATGAAAATCATCCTATTTCAACCACAAATTCCACAAAATACCGGAAATATTGTCCGCACCTGCTCTGTGACAGGAACTGAGCTCATCTTGGTCACCCCCCTTGGATTCAGCACCACCGACCGATGGCTAAAAAGAGCCGGCCTTGATTACTGGGAAGGGGTAAACGTCAAAATGATTGACGACCTTGAAGCCTATCTAGATGCCTATCCCCATCCTTTTTACTTCTTTTCAAGCCATGCAGATAAACCCTACACCGATGTGCAGTATGATCCTCATACAGCTCTAATCTTCGGATCTGAAACGTCAGGACTCCCTGAACTATTTCATAAAAAATGGCCTGAAAAATTTGTTACACTCCCCATGTTGGATCAAAAACGTTGCCTGAACCTGGCAACTTCCGTAGGAATTGGACTATTTGAAGGCTTGCGACAAAATAATTTCCATTCTTTATAATTCCTTAATTTAGCTCCTGTAGCATTCTTGCTAAAAGGAGCTCATTATGTCCATACCCCTTAATGCATTTCAACCGACAGTTGCAAATCCACTTCACAACTTTGTGAATGCTGGTTTGAATCAAACAGATGCCATTCAAGACACGCAAGCGATCTTAACAGAAGCAAGAGAAAGCGTCGCTAAAGCAGAAAAACTGATGATCATCGCAGCTGTTGCCCTTGCTGCAATCGGAGTTATAGTTGCGTTCACCTTAGGTGCATTTGCAATTATTCCATTTGTGATGTCAGCAGCCTTAGTGTACGGAGTCTATAATCTTGAGCGTGTGAAGACAAATATTGATGACATCATCGCAGACCCCTCTCAATACGCTCTCTTGGACATGTCAAATCAATCCATTAGCATCAACTCTGATCAAATCAAAGCCAAGCTAAAAGAAAAAACCTTAGGCTTCGACTGGGCAATTGACCTTGCAGTCAATAAATTCCTGCCTGTAGCAACCTAAATCTAAAAAACTTCCTTCTTTGTACTTTGTGTGAGGGTGTCCCCTGGTTTCCCAGGGGACGCACTTTTAGATCTCAGCGTTGATCATCGCTTTCAGTGTATCTTTATCTTTAACACCAACGACGCGCTTCACTTCCTTTCCATTTTTAAATAAAATAATCGTCGGAATCGATGTCACTCCGAGATTTGAAGTCGTTTCTTGCGCGCTATCGATATCAAGCTTTGCAATCTTTGCAATTCCGCTCATTTCTAAAGCAAGCTCTTCCACGATAGGAGCAATCATACGGCAAGGACCGCACCAGTCAGCATAAAAATCTACAAGTGTTACACCTTGATTGATCTCAGCTTGAAAATTCTCATCATTTAAATATTTTATGTGTTCTGCCATTTGAAAAGCTCCTTGCTAATAGTT
>CAZOAX010000122.1:5154-6587 GCA_964577735.1 uncultured bacterium | reverse complement strand
TTGGCTTCTTCTAAGTCTTGCTCATCAAATTGACCGTCTGCTAGAGCGTAGATCGATTCTTCGAAGGCATTGAGGGAAGAGGCGATGTTGGGATCGCGGTAGGAATAGAAGTAGTAATTGCCGGATAGTACATTGCTGACAGATCCGCCTCCGTATGCGCCACCTTCTTCCCGGATCTTCTTATGCAACGTCAGGTTGTCAAAGAGGAATGAGCAAAGATTGAGGTAGGGGGCATCTGGATGAGTGTATGAGATCGTAGTGAAGACTTTTCCGATGAAGGCTACCGGCGATGAGATGATTCTACCTTGTGACTCTATTGGAGCAACAGGGATGTTGCAGTTCCACGGCTTTTTTTCATGAGTTTGCAAGTTGCAAAGGTTGTAGAATTTTTCGGACTTCAAGTGGGTGTATTCTTGTTTGCTGCATGAGAGAACAAGATCGGGGGTGCCTTGATGGAAGATCTTTTTGATAAGTGAGCTAAGGGTGTGGATCAAGTCGTCGGCTTTTTCTTCAAAATGGGTTGCAAGGTCTTTGACCACTTTGTAATAGTCAAGTCCATACCAAAGGTTGGCAATGTAGGAGGGGCTGTTCAGGCATGAAGCAGATAGGTTGATCGCATAACGCAGGGCATTTTGATTGAGGGTGCTATCAAGTGCAGTGAAGTGCTTTTGAAGGATTTCGTGTAAACGGCGTTTGTCCTTCAAGTCCGGTGAGTGAATAAAATCATTTAATAAGGGAAATAGATAGGGTAGTTTGCGGTGAAGGGCTTTTCCTCGCAACGCAAAAGCTGGGTGAAAGTCGTTGTGGTCACCTGCTTGCATATGTAAGGTCAAGTAAGCCGCGATTCCTCCAGTGTGGGCCTGAATGTAATGGAGAGTCTCTTCATAGTCTTTATTTCCAGCGCCAATTTGTGTAAGGATGATACTTAAGAGTCGGGTATAGATGAGCTCTTTTTCTGTTAAGGTAGGGAGCTCAAAGAAAATGTCTGCATAGCCGATGCCATTGGTGAAGCAATCGTGGTGAAAAACAGAGAGGTTGCCAATTTTTTCATGGGTGAGAGGAAAGTCTTTCACCTCTTTCGGGATGTCGGACAACGTGACTTGAGGCAGGACACTCAAGTCTTCCTCTTCCTGTTGTTCCTGAAAAGCTTTTAGCTCAATTGCCTGATCTACTATTTCTTGCGCTTGTTCTTCTGTCAGCAACTTTTGTATGCGCTCAAGTTTGGCTTTTTCTGCTGCCTGTTCTTGAGATTCAAGTGAGGAATCTGGTTTTAAGGTCATCCGAACGAAGTGAGGATTGTCCAAGATCCATTTTTTAATGAAATTTGTAAAGTAATGAGGATCTTTTTCTGTATTTTTTCTCATCGAATCAAAGAGGGAGTGAATGATGAGCCCGGGTTCAGGTTGACCTCCATGCTGGACAAGCAAACATGA
>CAZOAX010000122.1:0-5144 GCA_964577735.1 uncultured bacterium | reverse complement strand
AACATGAGCGCATAAATAATGTAAGCCCATAAGGATAATGATCCCCTGTAATTTCGCTTCGATGGAACTCATATTGGTGGATTGCATTTTCGATGGCTTCTTGTGGAATTCCACTTTTAAGAACATTTTCAAACGATTCAAAGATCAGCTTTTCTAATTTATCTGCATTTTCAGGATTGCATCCTCTCAATTGGATGAGAAATGGCACCTCACTGATATCTGTATCCAGATAAGAAGACACTTGTTTACATAGACCAGATTGCAGCAATGCTTTTTTTATGGGGGAGGCATCTGTATCGAGTAAAATAACTTCTAAAACCCCAAGAGCAAGACAGGTCTCTTGATCAAGCGCTGGGCAGGTCAACCAACCAAAGGAGATCAGGGCTTTATCTTGTGAGGCATCGTTATCTTCAGCAGAAGGGTAGGGAAGTTCAAGTCTTTTGGGGGTTTTAAAGCGAGGCTGCACCGGAATTGGGGGAAGTTTTGGGAGGGGCTTGGCCTGATCTAAGCAATGTTCTGCAATAAAATCCAAATGGCTGCTGAGCGGCATATTGCCATAAAAGAAAAAGAGGCAACGGCTAGGTTGGTAATAGGTCTCGTGAAAATCCAGGAGCTCCTGATAAGTTAATTCAGGAATATTTTCTGGATCTCCGCCTGAGTTGATCCCATAGGTCAAGTCGGGAAAAAGCTCTTTTAAAACGGCCTCATGCATTCTTGCATTTCCGGAATTCAAAGCCCCTTTCATCTCATTGAATACAATTCCTTTAAAGAGAAGAGGGGATTCTTTATCGCTTGGCTCTTCAAATTCGAGCCGGTGCCCTTCCTGTTTAAAACTTCTTTCATCCAGGATTGGATGGAAAACTGCATCCAAATAAACTTCTAAAAGATTATAAAAATCTTGAGGGATTTGCGTGGCTGCTGGATAGCAAGTAAAATCAGATCCGGTCAATGCATTCATAAAAGTGTTTAAACTGCGTCGGTTCATCGCAAAAAAGGGATCTTTGATAGGGAATTTTTTAGAACCACAGAGGACTGTATGTTCTAAAATATGGGCTACACCATTGGATGTACTCGGTAAAGTCTGAAAAGAGAGGCAAAAGACATTTTCCGGGTCGTCGTTTTCAATATGAAGGACTTTTGCCTGCGTTTTTAGGTGAACAAGTTCGCGTAATCTGCATTGAAGTTCAGGAAGAGGGACAACGCGCGTAACTTTAAAACCATTATAGGTGTCATTAAGTGAAAAATCTGTCATACTGGTATCATATCTGGAGAGAGGATTATTTGCCATGACACGAGTTCCTGTATTACCGAATATCATTACAGCGCTAGGATTGACCTGCGGTCTATTTGTTATTTTCAAAATCAATATGACAGAAGTCGGCGGAGTGGACCTTCACGTCCTGACCGTATGTTCTGCAATTTTGCTCTTAGGTGCGCTGGCTGATTTAATGGATGGTGCGATTGCCCGTGCAATGCGTGCGCAAAGCTCATTTGGCAGTTTTTTTGATTCGATCGCAGATGCGATTACTTTTGGCGTGGCTCCCTCAGTTATTGTGCTTAAAAGCCTCTCCGTAACACCTGGAACAGAGTTTTCCTATCTGATGACAACCGGCGCCATGATCTATAGTCTCTCCGGTGTACTTAGATTGGTGCGATTCAATGTGCTGGATAATGCTCCTAAAGAAGATGTTCCTGTTGATGCAGTTAAAAGTAAGAATTTCACAGGTCTCCCTATCCCTGCCGCTGCTGCAGCGATCGTCTCCCTCAACTTATTTTTAATTTCCAACGAATTCAAGTACTTTTTTGATATTTCAGAGAAAACACGCGCCTGGGTTTTATTTGTTGCCCTTGTGATGATCGGCTATTTCATGATCAGCCGCTGGAAGTTTCCAAGCTTCAAAGCCCTGAACTTAAAAGTAACTTCATTTAAAATTGTATTTTACACTGTGATCCTGGCTGTTATTTTCTTCTATGGCATCCTGAATCACTTCCCTGTGACTTTCTTGGCCCTGTCCTGGGCCTAGGTGGTCATTGCCTGGATCTTTTCGATCCTTCGCGTAATCGCCGGCCGTCGCAACAAAGCCCTCGAGGACTATGAACCGGAACCTGACGACGAACTCGACAGTTAAATTGTTCTTACTCCGTAAAGAGGGATTTCAAGTAATTGACCATGCTTACCAAACATCCCTTCAGAGATTTTTATTCCATAGGGAGTTTTGGGGTGCTTTAAGAGGAATGAATTTAAGCTCTTCATTCCACCTTTGATTCTTGATTTTACTTCAATCGGGACTATAGATTTATTATGCACAGCAACAAAATCTACTTCAGCATTGCTTGTGGTAGATTCATTATGCCAATAGTAAAGTTCACCTTTTTGAGAAGCTTTTGAATAGGAGATTAATTCTTGAGCAACTAGTTGTTCAGCACTAAATCCAAATAATTCTATTTCCGAAGCTTTCGCTACCCATGCTGCTAAATCAAGCCCGAGAATTCTATGTGCAATTCCCGTGTCAAAGAAAAAAACCTTAAATTTCTTTTCATTAACTTCTGCCCCTAAAGGATATGTTTGAGCCGACGTGTGGAAGCATTGATAAGCTATACCGGCTTTAATTAATAGTAGAAGGGCTTGTTTAATTGGATATGTTTTAGACTCCTGATCAACATGCGTGTACTTAAATTTTTTTCCTAGCTGAGCTGGAATAGAAGAAAATACATGCTCTACATATTCTACCTGATGGGCTTTAGCATATTTTCGAAAGTCATCGATGTAACTTTCAATGATTCGATCTTGAATTCTTTGACATAGGGTAGAGTCTTTGTGGGTAAGCCATGTGTCGACAACAGCCGGCATACCACCAAGCCACATATAAGTTCTCAAATATTCTAAAATGACTTCGTGTGTAGCAGCGTCGATGCGTTCCTGCTCGATAATGTCCCTTAGGTCTTCGCGATGATTGGCGGTTAGAAACTCCATGAAGGAAAGGGGGTAAAGAAATAGATAATCGATTCTCCCGACAGCCATTCCTAATTTTTCTAAAGTAAATTCGATAAGTGAACCTGCAGCTATCACATGAAGTTCGGGCATTTCTTCTTTGAAATAACGTAAATAACGGATAGCATCAGGACATTCTTGGATTTCATCTAGAAACAAAAGAGTTTTGCCGGGAACGATCTTTTTTTGAGTATAAACCTCTAATTGTTCAAGTGTTTTTTCAATCGAAATATGAGAGGGGAAAAGAGCATGTACTCTTCTGTCTTTTTCAAAATTTATCTCGACGTAGGACGTGAATTCTTTCCCGAAAAGGCTCACTAGCCAAGACTTACCTACTTGACGTGCTCCTTTAATCATTAATGGAACTCGAATGGGGTCGTTACGCCAATTTTGTAAAAATTTTAGACGATCCCTTTTCATTATTCACCTTCCTTTAGCCGGATTTTAGAAAAAACAGGGGGATAAATCAAGGGTTTTTAGAAAAAACAGGGGGATAAATCAAGAGTTTTTAGAAAAAACAAGGGGATAAAGTTAAATGTAGCTGCGGATGAGGCCGATGACGACGCCTTGGATTTGGATCTCGTTTGCATTGAGGATGATCGATTCATGGCGGGAGTCGCTTGATTCAAGTCGGATATAGGCGCCTTCAGGGTAGAAGCGTTTGACAATGGTGTCACGGTAATTGACGGTGGCGACGATGAGCTCGCCTTCATTTGCGCTGCTTTTGGCTTCGATGAGAAGGAGGTCTCCGTCTGCAATGTGCTCATCGACGAGGGTGTCCCCTTTAGCTTTCAAGATGTAGGTTTGTTCCGGGTGAGCGACAAGGGAGGATGATACGGCGAGGCTTTGGGTTTGATGAAAGGTCTCTATGGGAAAGCCAGCTGCGATGTGGCCGATGAAGGGGAGTGAGATTCCGCCTGAGTTGCTGACAGGTTCATGCGATCCAAGTGTGATGCTTGTGTTTTTTTGATCGAGAAGATAGCCCTTTTTTTTGAGTGTTTTGATGTAAGTATAGACAGAACCGAGAGATGCAAAGCCAAAGTGTGTTTGGATATCCCGGAATGTAGGGGAATACCCATTTGATTTAATAAACGAAGTCACATAATGGAAGACTTTATTTTGCGGCTCTGTCAGTCCTTTCATGGATAGGGTTCTCCTGAGTAAACAAGCCAATCCATGGCAAGGGCCGTATACCACATAATGAGGGCTGAAAATAGGGTGTCAGTAAAAAAATGTCCTCCCTGCATGATTCTAGCCGCACTTAAGAGGATTCCTAAGGAAATGGCGAGGAGGAAGCCGAACGCCTCAAGCTTATTGTTCTTTAGTCTTCTTCCTACAAGGGCAAGAGCAAAGAAGTAAAAACCCATTGCACAGTGGCCACAGGTAAATGATTTAGAGGGTTGAGGTTGATGGAAAAAGTTGGGCTTGTAGTAAGGGCGAAAGGTTTGTGTGCCACCAAACTCTTCAATTTGTTTCGGTCTTGGCCTGCCCCAGTATTCTTTAAATCCACCGTTAATGAGTAAGCCTGCTCCCATGGCATAGGTAAGAACAAGAACAAGGCACGGATTTCGCCATTTTTTGATGTTTTTGAAAAGATAAGAAAGAAAAAGGACGATCGTTGCAAAGAGAGCTGTCAAATTAGCTGCAAGCGGGCCATATTCAAATAGGAAATTTAAAAAAGGGTGACTCATGAAGTGTTCTACAGGGTCGTTACCATGGGTGTAGAAAAATCTGGATATTTCCAGATCAAGCCAGGGCGTAAATGGGGTGATCAGCAATAAGATGAGCGCGGGCCATGCCCATTTTTTATAAGAATTTAAAAAGTCCATGCAACCAAGCCTGTGATTGTGATATTGTTGCCTATCATAAACCATCCTCTATAAGTAAACAATGCTTCCTCACACGCCTTACTATCTAGCTCTTTTTTTAGCCATCCCGGGGATCTTTTGTTTCTATCAGTGGATGAAAGCGCGCGAATTGATCATTTCCTTAAAAAAAGATGTGGAGATTCAAAAAGCAAAGGCTTCGAATTTGGATGGCCTATCAGATAAATTCAAGGCCTTATCAAGCGATGCGTTGCAGCAGGCGAGTACTTCTTTTTTGAATTTAGCTGCTGCTAAATTTGAAAAATTACAAGAAGGGGCGCGTGGAG
>CAZOAX010000121.1:0-6597 GCA_964577735.1 uncultured bacterium | reverse complement strand
TATGGCAGGCCAAACTAAAGAAGGACACATTTGCAGAATTGACACCTGAGCATATCTATCGGATCAATGCTTGTTCAACAAATCTTGAAATTCAAGATATCCAATCCGGAATCAAGGCCCTGATTGAAAATAGGAATTTATTATCTCTTCCCCAATGTTTAGTACAGGGGGTAAAGCGGGCTTTAAATAACGATAATCCGAGTGAATGTGAGATCAACGAATGGATAGAGAGACAAGGTTTTGATCAGCCACTCGATGAGATCTCGAGTGAAAAGCTACAAGAGTGGTTAACAATATTTAGGCCGAGTGAAGAAGAATTGGATTTGGCTTTTACAGGAAAAAAGATCCTCGGCGATATTAAAGGGGTTTATTCCTGCGGTCAGTACGATAAGTTCAAGCCGTGGCTTGATCAACAAGAGCTTACGCAAGTTTTTCCAAGTTTAATAGAAAGTGCAAGCTTTGAATCGTATCTTGAAAAACTCACACATATTGTCGTTAAAAAGCATTTGGTACGCCGTCATCCAACTGAAGACTTGAGAGTGGGAGCATTAATTCCAGCACCACCTGCAACGCTTGGGGGGCCTCCTCGCTGGTACCACGTGACAAGTTGCCTGACAAACGAATATAACTATAGCTACACACTCGAAAGTGTTTGTAATGATCCCTCGCTTCCCGTGATCAAATTATGCCGGAACACGTCTCCTTCAAACTATGCTGTCTACTCTTCAAAAAGTATTATCAATGACTTGAATTTATTAAATTCTCCCGGCTACATGGGAATCAGCATGCTGGATGAGCATGAGGAAGCTTTTTTTAATCAAAGAACTATTCCACTATGGGTCGGTTATAAAGAGCTTGCAGTCAAAAAAATGGCTGAAAATGCTTCCTATGATGAAATTCATTCTTTACTTGAAAAAGCAAACCAAGCGTTATACCGCTCAGAGCATGAAAAATACCGACCTTTAAGTTTCTCCGAGATTTTGAAAAAACATGACGCCATTTTAAACGAGCTCTACTTAAGAAATGAAAAAATCTACAATTATAAAGGGAAGAACCTTTCACCCAAATTTCTTAAGCTCTTCAAAAAAATGGTTAAACATCTCGAGGATCCAGCTCGATTAGATACAAAAAGAGATGCTTTTAAAAAGCTATTGGACAATATTCTTTCAGGTGAACTTGATGCAAGAGAACAGTATTTGATCCAGGATCTGATCGATGATCTTGAAAATAAAAATCAAAATGCTAAAGACCTTCATCTGGCAGACTTTAACGAGAATATATATCAGCGGCTTGAACAGTTCCAGTGCGGTTCAAGTGAATCTTTAAGCCTTTGGGCAGATCATATCGAACAAATCGCAATAGATCGAAATGAGAATCTAGCTTCTAAAAAAATGCAGTCAACGGTGGTTACCGGACAAAGTCTTGGTGGAACCCTATCTCAAGTTCTAGTTGCAAGGCATTTTTCCAATGCAGAACGGATGCCTATCCCTGATCACTTTTGTAAACTAGCTGAATTTGATGCGCCGGCGATCAATGCGGCTGACAACGCGCGCTTTATGGCTTTTGGAAATGCGCATAAAGACTTATTTAATGCCTTGAGCGTGAAATTTGAAATATTCAGACGGCAGGAAGTGGGAGATATAGCACCTGTTGCTGGTGAAGAGCATTTAGGCGCAGTATTTTCTCAAAATGAAGCCGATGAGATCGCAGCTCAGGATAGCTGGTTGACGTTTGATGCAACGTTGAACAAGCGCTCCAAAAAATCGCAGCGAGAAGAGATCGCGTATGCAAGTAATGTTCATGACACCAGGTTTCTTGAAGGTAAGAACGTTGCGCAAGGAACCATTGTCATAGAAAAGAGCTCCGCTAAAAGAGAGCTGACCCGTGATAAAAATACAAATTATGACTACGTTGAACTCCGGTTCAATCCCTACATTCAAGGGATATTTGACTCCCGAGGTAAAAAAGGGGAAATAGCGGATTTGAACGGTAAAAAAATCTACAGCGACCTATACCATAAAATATGGAGATGTCCGAGGTTTCAATTAACGGAGAGTTTTCGTAAATCGACAGATTATCTCGCATCCTGTATAAGGAAATTGTTACTCTTTGGAAGAGAAGAAGACCGCACATTAAAAGCCGGTGATCTATTGGGGAGAGTGACAGTATTTAAGAAGTAGTGGTATTCATGAGAATTTTTCGAATCGCTTCTCTAAGTGTCGTCATACTTTCCCTTTTGATTGCATTCTCCTATGATTCTGTTTCGAGCGTTCTTGAATCCTCAGCCTATCCTCCTCCCGGGAAGCTTGTAGACCTCGGTGGCTATAAGCTCCATATGCAAGATCAAGGATCCGGGCCTGTCACGATTGTTCTTGATGCCGGTATGGCCTGCTGTAGTCTGGATTGGAGCCTTGTTCAGCCCGAAATTGCAAAGTTTGCCCGCGTGATCAGCTACGATAGAGCCGGTTATGCCTGGAGCGATGAAAGCCCCCTTCCTAGAACAAGCCGCAACATTGTCAATGAGCTCCATAACCTCCTTCAAGCAGCGAAAATTCCCCCACCCTATGTTCTTGTCGGTCATTCTTTTGGGGGAGCCAACGTTCGCCTTTATGCCAATTCCTATCCGGATGAAGTAGCCGGTATTATTCTTGTTGATTCAGCCCATGAAGAGCACTTTCAAAAGATGCCGGTCTGGCCAAGACGCCTGATCGAGCGGTTTTTAATCCAGCCGCCAGTCGTCACCGTCGGTGCCACTTTCGGCTTCATGCGCATTTTCAACTACTTTATGGACGTCCGGAAGATGATCAAATCGCTCCCGGAAGACATCCAGGACATCTATCTTGCTCACATGAGCACGGCTAAATATGTTAAAACCGTCGCTAAAGAATTTTCCTACTTTTCTGTCAGCCTTCAACAGATTCAGGAAGTGCCTAAAATCATCGGTGATAAGCCCTTGATCGTCATATCAGCTGGCCAGCATATTATTTCAGAAGATAGAGGCTACGATCGGGAATTTTTAGATGAGATCACCGGTATCTGGCGCAAATTTCAAGTGGACCTTGTTGGGAAGTCCTCAAAAGGCAAACAGATCATTGCAGAAAAGAGCGGCCACATGATCTCCCATCAGCAGCCCGACCTCATCGTCGAGACCGTCCACGAAATGATGAGAGAAATGAATCACACTAATTGAACCTGTTATATATCATGAGGTTCATTCTGCTTGCTTATTTGATCTTCCAAGCTGGTTATTTTGTCTCTTAAGCTTCTCAGTTCATCAGAAAAAAGACTCGCTTCAGCTAAAGCTGCATTTTTTGACTCAGTGAATCTATTGATGTTCGCCTTTGCATCTCTGATATCGTTTGTACTTTGACCAGCTATTTTTAAATCTTTGACTATTTGATCCATGGTTACATAACCTTTCTCTGTCATAATGACATCAGTCGCCTTTAATCCGTTTAAAAAATTGGCCTGCTTCCCTTTAGGTAATGACATATAAGAACCAAACAACTCATTAAATTTATGACTATCTCCGCCCTTGTATTTATTTGCGAGGTCGTTCAGGGTTTCGTCACTGACATTTATCGTGTATATTTCATTATCTATTTGGTCATCCCATCTTTTTGCTACTCTGTTGGCTGAGCTAATATTATCAGCTAGTGTGTCTTTCATGCGTTCATTAGATTCATAATCATATTTTTCTTTTAGAGTTGCCAATTTTTCTTTTAGATCAGTTTCAGGTTCAGCATTGTTCGGCTTCGCCTGCATGACTATATATTCTTCCGAGGAGCTTTCACTTGATTTAAGCTCTTTCTCAAGATCTTCAAGTTTGGATTTTAATTTGTTTGCCTCTGCTTCCACGTTCGGTTTTTCTGGCCCTTTGTCGGCCATTCTTTCATTTTCGAGTTTACTGCCTTTATTAAGTAGATAGCATCCACCCATGGTTAAAAGGCCTGGGATAACTAAGCTTCCAATGGTAGCTCCGGCCGCTGTCCCGATAAATGCCGCATCTGTTTTAATTTTTTTGTCAGAATCAGACAGGACATTGATGAGTTTATTAGCACCCAATCCCATTAGACCTCCAATACCTGCTCCAAGCAGGACAAGAGGTGCAACGACCGTTCCCGCAGCGATCCCAACTCCTACAAGTGTACCACCAGCGGCTTTCAATGCGATTTCCTTAGCGCCGGCTTTGGGTTTTTCCGGTTTTGCTGCTTGCTGTGTTTTAGTCGTTTGCAGAGTTGGCATTTTTTCAAAAGTGGTTTGTTGCTTGGGTGCGCTTTCAACTTGATTTAGCTGTGTTGCCTGAACATTATTAATAGATCCGTCATTAACTTTACCTAAACTCATATGTTCACCTAAATGTTGCTCATAACGGTTTGTAATAATTCTTTTTCTTCTTGTTCCTTGATCCCATCTTGGAGGACGTGATAGCTTTCAATGGAGTATTGGATGGGGGAGGGATCTTCAGGATTTAAAAATTTTGCAGCACTGAAGGCCGCAATCGCCTGATCATGGAGGCCAAGGTCTTGCATGCTGACGCCTTCTGCCACCCAGTAGCTTTCGACATGCGGGGCTAAAATGGTCAATAAGGCAAAGACAGGCATGGCGTCTTTGGTATTGCCCTGTTCGACTAGATTTCTTCCGAATGCATAGATACTTAAGATTGTGTCATCTGAAAGCCCCAGCATTTCCTGAAATAGGATTGGCCGATCAGTGGGTTCAATTGAGTTGACAAAACGACGAAAATGTTCGGCACCATTATCTAGCTCTTGCTTGACCTTGGCATAGTCAGCAGCAGGGGTAAATGAGGGCATGGTATAGGCGATCAGATCAAGAGCGTTCGTGATTCTCTGGTTGACCCCTTTAAACTTCAGATATTCCTTGAGCTCTTCGCGGTGCTGTTGTTTCCAGAGCATAGCTGATTTTAAGGGAGTGGCAAGTCTTTGGTAGAAGCTATCCTCTTCCATGAGCGCATCAAGTTGAGGCTCGATTAGTTCGTTTAGTAAACTTTCTGACTTAGGATCCATATGAATGCCTCGTCTTTGCTTTAATAAAATAACTAAACTTAATTATATCATATGCTATTTAAATAAAAACAATATTTCTTGTTAGATATGGTTAAATTGCTTTAGACTAAAGCTCTATGTTGAACTTTCTAAAGAGAAAATCCCAAACGATCGTCCATTTGATGCTTCTTGCGATCGTCCTATACGGTGCCGGCCGCCTTTATTTCATGACCACCGCCGGATTTACCGAGGGAAACATCAAAACGGACCTGGTATTGGAGCCGGATCATGGACTTGCTCTACTTGAGGCAAATGAGCTTGCTGAGGTACAAAAAATACTCGATCAGCCGTTTCGTTACTTAGGAAAAGGCTGCCAATCTTACGTTTTTTTAAGTGCAGACAAGCAGTATGTCCTTAAATTCCTTAAGCTTCAGCGTTTCAGGCCACAATTTTATCTTGAGGCTCTTTCCTTCATCCCGCCCGTTCAAGACCGTCTGATCAAGAAAACAGCTGAAAAAAGGGGTAAATTGGATGCGCTTATCGAAAGCTGGAAAATTGCCTATAAAGACTTAAAAAACGAATCCGGCCTGGTTTATCTGCACCTCAATCAGGGGGATAAATTTGAAAAACCCTTACAAATCATAGACAAACTCGGCTTAAACCACACGATTGATCCGGACGAAGTGGTCTTTTTAGTGCAGAAAAAAGCCGATATGCTCTGCCCTGAAATTGAGAAAAGAGACATCGCCTCCTCAAAAATCCTGCTGAAAAACCTTGTGACTGTGCTTTTAGACGAATACGCAAGAGGAGTTGGGGACAACGACCATGCTCTGATGCAAAATACAGGCGTGATCGGAGATGCACCTGTCCATATCGATGTTGGCCAGTTTTCTTCTGAAGCGCGCTTTAAAGACCCGGCAGTTTATAAACATGAGCTTTTCAGCAAGACCTACAAATTCAGAATCTGGCTTTCTAAGCGGTATCCGGAACTTGAGCAGTACCTATCAGGGATGCTCCTTGATATCATTGGCCCTGAAATGCACACCATGAAGACCACCTTCAAAACCGTCGACGAAGGCGCTTAGCCACTGACTCGGTTTTAGCATTTTTTAAGTTTTTAAATTCAACACAAAGGCACAAAGACACGAAGATAGCATGTTTTCATGAAGCTCTCTTCGTGTCTTTGTGTCTTCGTGTTGAATAATCTATGGATGTTAATAATCAATAACTTAAGCTTATAATAAAGATATATAGCTATCATTCCCATCGATGAAGGTTAGGTGTTTAATCTGATTTACAATGAATCTCTTTTTTTTTGGTAATCAAAAAATGCTAAAGCCGAGACTGAGGCGCTAGAGACACTGAGAGCGAGTATTTTGCGTCTCAGTGTCTCTGTGTTGAATTTAACAACTTTAATTCAGGTGAGAGCGGATCATCCAGGCCATTTTTTCGTGGGCGCGCAAGCGGTTGATGAATAGATCTGCTGTACCTTCGTCACCTAGCTTTTGCACTTGTTCAATCGAAGAGCGAAGCCACTGAATGATCGATTCATGGTCATGCAAAAGAGCCTTTAGCATGTCATTTGCACTTA
>CAZOAX010000120.1:0-6713 GCA_964577735.1 uncultured bacterium | reverse complement strand
ATATACACAAAATCCTGTCTATCCTATTATCCTGTTATTTTTACTAAAGAATTTTTTGTTCTCGGTTAAGGGTAACAAAGCGCTGTCTTGCCCTGCGTTAATTTTTCTCTTAATGCTAATCTATCACATCACTGAGATCGTAGGCGGGAGTTGATGGTTTGGATGGTGTCAACGGCGTGTTGCCAGGCCGTATAGATCTGTTTCATGCTACCGGAGCGCAAGTCACCTGCAATAAACAGGTTAGGAACAGAACTCTCCCCTTTAGGATCAGTAATCACAAGACCTCTTTCATCCACCTCGGCACCGAGTTGTAGAGCCAATTGATTGTTCGGACGGATACCAAGCATCACAAATCCCATTTCAGCTTTAACGATCTCCCCTGACTCTAACTGAAATCCTTCTAAATTAGTCCCAAGAACTTCATAAATAGGAGATGCGTAAACCTTAACATTCCATCGATTCAGTTTTTCTTGTGTGCTTTCTGAAATTGCAAGTGCATTGCCATTGGTGAGAAGCGCAAGACCTGGTGGATGGTACTTTTCTGCTAGAAGGATGGCGCCTTTGGCAGCCTCCTCTGAATGGCCTATCACTACCGTGTTTCGATCTAAACACCGATGACCATCGCAAACAAGGCAGTATGCAACCGACTGTCCATTGGAGTAAGGAAGGATTGGCCGAATGGAGCCCTGAATGTGTGGTTGCTCATCCATGATCCCTGTAGAAAGGAGGACATATTGACCTCGGTAAACATTGCCGGAGCTATCTGTTAGTCGAAATAATTCCCCATCTTTTTCAATCTGCACAACCGAATCATTCACTGCATAGAGGTTTGAACTGAATGGGCCTTGAGAAATGTCTGCGAGCGTTTCATCACGGAGCTCATTAATGACTCTGTTATAGCGCTCAAGACCGGGAATGTTATCGACGGTTCGAACCCAGTTACCGCGTGAACGTCTTTTTTCCTGATTTGCCCCAAGAAATAAAAGCACTGGCGTGTTGTTCAGAACCGCACGCTTAGCAGCCATCGTACCGGCAGCACCACAGCCAATCACAACAACCGGATAAATTTGTTCTGTATTTCTGATTTCTATGACCTCTTGTACAGGTACATGGTACGAGGTGGTGCAACCTGTTAATAAGATTAATAAGAACCAGATCATAGTCAATCCATGGATGATTGGTTAAGAAGTTCCCACATTTTACGGAAACCTGGACAGCGGGACAGGAGCTCACCTTGAGTCCCCTCATCGACTTTAACGCCCTGCTCGATATAAATGATCTTATCGGCATCTTCTACTGTGGAAAGTCGGTGGGCGATCAAAATTTGTGTCACTTCACCTTTAAGTTCGTGAAGGGCTTTTTTGATCAGGTCTTCACTCACTGCATCAAGGGCACTTGTTGCCTCATCCATGATCAAAATAGGTGCATTTTTAACAAGCGCTCTTGCTATTGCAAGACGCTGCTGCTGTCCACCCGAAAAGTTTTTACCACCTTCGAGGATCTCAGTGTCGTATTTTTCAGGTAGTTGCTCAATAAACTCGCTTGCATGGGCACGGCGGGCAGCTGATTGGATTTCATCCATCGAAAAGTTCTTTCCATAGGAGATATTAGCACGGATCGTATCGATGAATAGAAACGGCCGCTGCGGAACAAACGCAATGTTTTCACGAATTGAGCTTTGCGTATAGGCTGAAAGTGGCTTGCCGTCGATTGTAATGTTGCCTTTCTGAACATCATAAAGGCGTGGGATGAGCTGAACAACAGTTGACTTTCCGGCACCTGTCGGCCCAACAAGGGCCACTTTTTGCCCTTTTTTAACGGTGAAACTTAAGCCCTTCAGCACCCATTCGTCGTTATACTTAAACCAGACATCGTTAAAAGCGATCTCATTTTGAAAAGAAGGTAGTGTGAGGGCACCTGGTTCATCCTTGATCTCTGGCTGAAGGCTCATCACTTCCATCATCCGGTCTGCTGCTGCAATCCCCCGCTGAATCTGACTATTTTCTTCAGCAAATTTTTTGATCGGCTCATAAAAAAGATAAAGCATACCACAATAAAAAAGCACTTCTGCCACTTGCATATGGAGAACAAAAAGACCATAAACAAGAGAAATGGAAAGAAAGGCCATTGCAATCGTATGGACGATCGGCCTTGAAGATAGATCGTACTTAGCCCCTCTTTTTTCAAGATTAGCCATCTGCATGTTGTGCTCTTGGTATTTCTTGAGGGAAAAAGGCTCCATCGCAAAGATTTTGACAGTCTGAATCCCACCTATAAAATCAAGCAGAACAGAAGCAAATTTCTCTTGCGTCCCTTGAATGTGCTTTGCAATCCGCTTAACCCCTTTGGAGAGGAATATGATCGGAAAGACAATGAGCGGAAAGCCAAAGAACACAAACAGGGTGAGCTCCCAGGAGGTCAAAAAACAAAGAATCAACGTTGTAATGACCGTAAAGGGCGTCTGAATGTAATTGACAAGGCAGGCATTAAGCGCTTCTGCCACAAGGGCTGCATCACCGACCACTCTTGATGAAAGACTGCCCATATTATAGCGCTGATAAAAACTCATAGGAAGCGTCTGGATATGCTCAAAGTAGCGTTGTCTTAGATCACTTGAGATCCGGATTGCAGCAAGTTTTGTGCTATAACGGTGAATGAACATCGTCGTCGCTTTGAAAAGAGCAATAAGCAAAAGAAATATGGCGAGGTTGCCAAGGTTCTTTTTAACCTGGAATGTCTCATTGACGTAATTAAAAGCCCGAACAAGAAAATCACCAGATCTTTCCTGGATCATAAAATTGGAAGCGTCGTCCAATGTAATCGGAGTAGATAGCGAAGGAACAATCTTTGGCCAGGTAGATTCTACGTCAGCAAAAGACACTGAGCCACCTTTGCCAGAGAACAGTTCAAAAAAATCAGGACCTTTCTGCGTGATAAGTCCCATCGCAAACAGTTCAAGCTGCGATGCAATGGTCGCAAGGCACATCGCTACGACGATAATAATTAAAAGACGAAAATTCTTTCGGGATTGAAAGGCAGTCTTAAGAAGTCCCTTCAAGAAACTCCCCCATTTTGCGGAATTTCACATACCGTTGCTCTAATAGAAGATCTGTCGGCAGATTTTTTAAAATATTCGTCTGCTCCAAAATGAATTTCTTCACGTTTTCAATAGCCACTTCCGGATTTTGATGAGCCCCACCGAGCGGTTCATTGATAATGGCGTCGATAATGCCAAGCTCTAGTAGATTTTCAGAATTCAATTTCAGTGCTGCTGCTGCATCGGCCTTTTTATCTGAATCCTTCCAGAGGATAGACGCACACCCTTCTGGAGAGATAACCGTATAAACAGCATGCTCGAGCATGGCGACAACATCTCCAACCCCCATACCAAGCGCACCACCGGAGAAACCTTCCCCAATGATAACAACAATAATAGGTGTTTTTAGACGGGACATTTCGCGTAAATTATGAGCAATCGCAAACCCCTGTCCACGTTCTTCAGCCTCCAATAAAACATTGGCTCCAGGCGTATCCAAAAGGGAAATAACCGGAAGATCGAATTTTTCAGCAAGGCGCATTAAACGAAGAGCTTTTCTAAACCCTTCAGGGTTGAGCATACCAAAATTTCGGAATACGCGGCTTTCGGTATCATTCCCTTTTTCCTGTCCGATGATTACAAAGCGCTCCCCGTCAATAACGGCAAGACCACCCATAACAGACGAATCATCTCCAAATACACGATCCCCATAAAGCTCTGTGAACTGGGAACACATCCCTTTAATGTAATCAATCGTATGAGGTCTTGAAGGATGACGACTGATCGTCACACGTTGCCAGGGAGTCAGTTCTTTATAAACTTTCTCTTTCAACACTTCGAGTTTTTGCTCAAGATTCTTGATCTCTTTAGTGAATAGTGGATTACTCTGATTCTGCTTCTTTAGATGCTCAATTGTCTTGATGTATTCCTGGATTTGTTTTTCATGCGGTAAAGTGTCCAAACGAAAAACTCCTACTTTGCTATAAGTTCTGATTGAGAAAAATCTTTAACAAGTTCGATATAGGCGGGCTTTGTGATCACGATCGCATACACCTCTTCCATATCGCTTGTGGCCATTCGGACGCATCCGTCACTCTCAAATTTGCCAAGGCTGCTTGCGTCTTCTGCAAGTTCACCATTTTTACCTTTGACCCAAGGTACTCCATGAAGGCCAAATCCTTTCGCCGGCATCGTTGTCTCGCCCACTTCGGATTCAAATGGGATCCATCTGGTACCAAACACTTGGATCATCTCCGTTTTTTCCCCTTTATAATGACCCATGACTTTAGGCTTATAAATGGCAATCCGGCTGCCAAGCTTATATTTTCCAAGAGGAGTCAGAATACCAGATTCTCTGGTGCTGTCCGGGCGGCCGAGGCTAACTGGATATGTTTTGATCAAAGTCTTTTCGCGCGCTTCACCAGAAATTGCATATAACCACATTTTGCAACGGGTAGCATCGACAACAAGTTGAAATTCTAATGGATAGTTTTCTTTAAATGCGTTGAATTTATTCCCCTCAGCGATTTCCTGCTTAAAATAATCGGGGGTTCCATTCAAACTGCGCGCAATGAAATGACGGGAAGTTCCGTAGTAAGAGGCATAATCAGAGAGCCATGCAGGTCTCCCTTTTTGCCAAGCTACCCTGCTTTTATAGATAACCGTTTCAATGAACGGCAGCTTCTTACCGGTTGTGCTAAATAATTCAGAGATCCGATCAGCTTCAGGCAGTTCGATCCTGGGAAGATCAACTTTTAATGGCTTAGCTTTAACCTCTACCAGCTGAGGTTCCGGTTTCTTAATTTCATTTTCCGGAACCATTACAGCAGGCTCGGGCTTAGCTACCCTAATAGCTGGCTCAAGCGAAATCTCAATAGGTTCAAGGGTAGTGCCTGAAGGTTTTTTATGAACCTGCAAAGGAGATGCTTGTAAAGGAGAATGGACCTTCTCTCCTTTAACAACATCCTTTTTAGGATCCTCTTTAGGCTCTTTAAAAAAAGCGAGAAAACCAATAAAACTTAAAAGCACAACTGCTGTTATCGCTAAAATCTTACCAAGTGACATTTGAATTCCTTTGCTTTAAGATAATAGCTTTTTGCAGTGAATTTTACCAGAAATTCTATCAATATTCCCGGCTAAGTTTTTCGATGAGCTTCCGCATCTTTTTACCCGGAGTAAATTTAACGGCGCATCTTGCCGGGATAACAATAGGAACTGCTGCATTTTTCGGATTACGACCGATTTTTTGTTTTCGCACAACAACTTCAAAGACACCAAAATCGCGGAACTCCAAACGCTCGCCTTCGGCAAGGCTATCAATCATTTTATCTAAAAAAGATTGAATGACCTGTCTTGCATCATTTGGATGGACACTCTTTTCAGTTGAAATCGATTGAATCAACTTTTTTTTGGTCATCGTATTTTTTTTTGTCATGGTCGACATAGACTACGTTCTCCTTCGTAAGTTCTAACAAAACTCATCATCGGGCAAAAAAGGGCTGTCTCACCATTTTCATGGAGCCCCTATTTTCAAGCAAGCGTATTATCACAAGCAATTTATAAATAAGGATTTCGGGTGCATCCCATCATATCCAAAGTTAAATTCGTTTCAAGATTTTTTTATTCTCACTCGGAAATTCGAATGATTTTTTTATTTTTCTTGCCAACTGCAAGCAATAAAAGCCGTCCATCCAGCAAATCATTTGGTGAAATAAGCCTTGTGTTATCGACAATTTTTTCATTGTTAAGATAAACACCGCCATTCTCAAGCATGCGTCGAGCCTCCCCCTTACTCTTGAGAAGATCTGCTTTTACCAAAAGGTCAAGCAAGCTTAACCCCACAACTTCCTCTTTTAATAGCTGACTTGAAGGCATATCTTTTGCTATTAATTCAAGACTCTCTGCATTTAAAACAGTGTCCATGCCAGGCGCAGCAGCTTGTGTGACCTTAATAGCTGTCTGCAAAGCTTCTTCTCCATGCACAACACGCGTCACCTCTTCTGCAAGACGTTTTTGAACCATATTCGGCACATAATCAGGCTTCTTCATTTCCGCTTCTAACGCCCGGATCTCATCCATCGGTAAAAATGTCAGCATTTTCAAGCAACGGATCACATCGGCATCTGCCGTTCTAAATAAAAATTGATAAAACTCATAAGGAGAAAGCTTCTCAGGTGATAACCAAACAGCCCCTTTTTCAGATTTCCCGTACTTTTGTCCATCACTTTTCAATAACAACGGAAATGTCATACCAAAAACAGGCTTCCCAAGCTGTTTACGAACCACTTCCACACCGGCTGTGATATTCCCCCACTGATCGCTTCCGCCAATCTGTAAAACCACATCCTTATCCTGATTCAACTGAAGGAAATCATACCCTTGGAGCACCTGATAGCTGAATTCTGTAAAGCTCATCCCATCTTCAGATTCCAACCGCTTCTTCACGCTATCCTTAGCCAGCATAGGACCGACTCTAAAAAGCTTGCCCACATCCCTTAAAAAATCGACGATCGAAAACTTCTTGTACCAATCCAGATTATTTACAAAAACAGGCGGAGTCGATCCTTGATGCAAAACTTTCTCCAAATCCTTCTTGATCCCTTGAAGATTCCTTGCCACATCGTCATCTGTTAAAAAATTTCTTTCCAAACTTCTGCCCGAAGGATCGCCTATCATT
>CAZOAX010000119.1:0-6721 GCA_964577735.1 uncultured bacterium | reverse complement strand
AGCTGAGCGAGAACGGTACTAAGCAAACGTGGGTGATCGATCGTGAAAACCCTCTTCTTTTCCGAATGGAAGAAGAAGGTAGTTTTTCCGATCATCAAATTTCAAGAAAAGTGATGACAAGCTATGTGGACCGTTGAGGAATCAGGCTTAAAAAGCGCTTCCTGGAATATGGAAGCTGATAGTAAGCGACTGGAAGATCCCACTCCTTGTTTGCGGTTCTATGAGTGGAACGCTCCGTCTGCCACCTACGGCTATTTTTTAAACCCATCGGATTACTTTAAATCAGACTGTGACATGGATCTGGCAAGAAGACCGACTGGAGGTGGAGTGATCCTGCATGTGGATGATCTTGCTTTTTCCGTCATTGTCCCGGCTTCTCATTCGTTCTATGCCCTCAATTCCCTTCACTCCTACCAAATGATCAACACACTTGTGTTACAGGCTATTCAGAGTGTGATTCCCGGCCAAATATATCTCCAAGAAAACCTGCCCGAGGCGCCAAGAGGCGGCTTTTGCATGGCCAAAGCGACCAAGTATGATCTGCTCATAGATGGGAAAAAAGTTGGTGGCGCTGCTCAACGTAAAACTAAAAAGGGACTCCTGCACCAGTGTAGCCTTTGTTTGGAGATGCCAAATCCTGCCATTCTAGAACAGCTATTGAATCCGGAGGGAATCTCAACAACAAGCGCAAGTTTGGGTTTAGAGCATAAGACTAATCTTAAGCACGCTATTATTCAGGCTTTTACATCCTAACCTCCTCAATTATTAAAGGAAAAATAAACGCAGAGGCGCAGAGACGGGGAGACGCAAAGAAAAAAAAGAAATATTTTATGTGCTCTTTCAGAGCACATAAAAAGTTTCACAAAAAGAAAGTTCCTTTCTTTTTGTTGTTCTCTCTGCGTCTCCCCGTCTTTGCGCCTCTGCGTTAATTTCTTTACCGACTGCCTAAAAAACTTGTGGGTGTTATTTTTGTGGCTCGAGTTGGGAGAGGGCGTCGTGGAGGGTAGGGCAAAGGTGTTTTTTGCCGAGGCCCATTTTTTGAAATAACTTCATGTTGTCCTCATGCACACCTGAGATTAGAAATGCGATGTCATGTTTTTTGCATTTGGAGGCAAGTTCCTGCAGGGCATGGATGCCGCTTGTATCGATCATAGGAGCTTTGTTGAGCCTGAAGATAAAGGCCCTTGGCTTTGGCTTCAATTCAAGGAATTGCTGGTTGAGCGATTCTGTAATCCCGAAAAATAGAGGGCCATTGACCTCGAAGATGGCCACATCGTCCGGTACATGCTTTTTCATAATGATATCTGAATCTTTTACATGATGCGCGTGATCTTCTTCCAAAATCAGTTTTGAGCGGGAAATACGGGTTTGGTTGCTCATCTTTTTCATGAAGAGGAGGGCGCCGAGTACGATTCCGACTTCTACTGCCACGGTAATGTCGATCAGAACTGTGATGATCAAGGTGGTAAAGAGCATGATGATATCGCTTTTCGGGCCTTTGCAGATCATGCGGATATGTTCAACTTCACTCATGCTCCAGGCCACAACGATTAAGACAGCCGCAAGGACTGTGAGAGGGATTTTAGCTGCAGCAGTTGCAAAGAAAACCATAAGAATAAAAAGTGTGACGGCGTGGGTCATGCCAGCAAGCGGGGTCGTCGCCCCCATTCGGGCGTTTGCAGCAGTTCTTGCAAGGGCGCCTGTTGCTGGAATGCCCCCAAATATAGGAGAGAAAATATTACCGATGCCTTGGGCGAACAATTCTGCATTAGAGCGATGGCGTGTCCCTGTAATTTTATCTGCTACGACTGCTGAGAGAAGGGATTCAACCGAGGATAGAATGGCGATCGTCATCGCATCCGGAAGCAGAAGCTGGATGTGATGAAAGCTCATGTAGGGAAAAGAGGGGCTTGGCAGCATGCTTGGAATCCCGCCAAATTTGGATTCAATTGTTTCGACAGGAAGGTTAAACAAATAGACGATTACGCTTCCGAGGCCGACTGCAACGATAGAGCCCGGTACTTTGGGGTGTTTTCTTCTTAAGAAAATGATCAGAGCAAGAGCTGTCGCTCCTACACCAAGTGCCCACATGTTCGATTGGCTGTAATGCTGGAAGTAAAGGGACCATTTTTCTAAGAAATCCGCCGGCATTTTTGCGATCGGCATGCCGAAAAAATCTTTCATTTGCGAGGAAAAAAGGGAAAGAGCAATACCGGCTGTAAATCCGGTCACGACAGGATAAGGGATAAATTTTAACAGTTTGCCTGCGTTGCAAAGAGCCATTCCGACCATCATGAGGCCGGCCATGATCGTTGCAATGACAAGTCCTTCATATCCATGCCTCTCAACTATGCTATAGACCACGACGACAAAGGCGCCTGTTGGACCCCCGATTTGCACGCGGCTACCACCTAAAAAGGAGATCAAAAATCCAGCGACAACACCTGTATAAAGCCCGCGTTCAGGCGGGAGCCCTGCTGCTATTGAAAATGCCATGATGAGCGGAAGGGATATGATGCCGATTGTGATGCCAGCAAAGAGATCTTTAAAGATGGTTTCTTTAGAATAACCGGCTTTCAGGCAACTGAAGAACTTTGGATAGATGGAGGAAAGGTAGTGCGTCATACCTTTATCCTTAACTTTTAAAGGTTTAAGAATTAATTCTATACGATTTGTGCTTAAAAAACAATAAGATTATAATTTCGTTAATTACCGGAGACGAACAATGAATGATGCAGATATTGGGCTAATTGGGCTTGCAGTGATGGGCCAAAACCTCGCGATGAATATTAACGACCATGGATACAAAATTGCTGTATTCAACCGAACAACCTCAAAGGTAGATGACTTTTTAGCAGGACCTGCCAAAGGCTCTTCCGTTATTGGCGCTCATTCGATCGAAGAGTTTGTCAAACATCTAAAGAGACCGCGCCGGATCATTCTCATGGTCAAAGCAGGGCAAGCGGTCGATGAATTTATCGACCATTTAGTCCCTTATCTTGAAAAAGGGGATATCATAATCGACGGCGGCAACAGTTTATACACAGACACCAATCGAAGGGTCGATGCATTAAAAGCAAAAGGGCTTGTCTTCATTGGGGCCGGAATATCCGGCGGAGAAGAAGGTGCCCGTCATGGTCCAAGCATTATGCCAGGAGGGAATCCGGAAGGTTGGCCGGCCCTTAAGCCTATCTTTCAATCGATTGCAGCCCAAGTCGATGGCTCTCCTTGCTGTGATTGGGTAGGAGACATGGGGGCTGGACACTATGTCAAGATGGTCCATAACGGGATTGAGTATGGCGATATGCAGTTGATCTCAGAATCCTACAATCTACTCAAAACAGCGCTTAATTTTTCAGCCTCAGACCTTCAAAATGTCTTCGCAGAATGGAACAAAGGCAAGCTCGATAGCTACTTGATAGAAATATCCAGCCACATTTTTGGCTTCAAAGATACCGATGGGATGCCTCTTGTCGATAAAATCCTCGATGTTGCCGGACAAAAAGGAACCGGAAAATGGACCGTGATCAATGCCCTTGATCTTGGCATGCCCTTAACTCTCATTGGCGAGGCTGTTTTTGCAAGATGCCTTTCCTCTCTGAAAGCTGAGCGCGAGGAAGCCGCTATTGCCTACAAGCGAACTCAAGCAACCTATTCTGGCGATAAGCAGGTCTTTGTCGATGCGATCCGTGACGCCCTCTATGCTTCTAAGATCATCAGCTACGCCCAAGGTTTCATGCTCATGAAGCAAGCGGCCGATGACTACAAGTGGAATTTGAATTTTGGTAGTGTCGCGATGATGTGGCGCGGCGGCTGTATTATTCGTAGCAAGTTCTTAAGCAAGATCAAAGATGCTTATGACCGCAATCCGAAACTGACCAACCTCCTCCTGGACCCCTTCTTCAAAGGAGAGATCGAACAGGCCGAAAAAGGTTGGCGCCTTGCTGTCTCGAAAGCCTTTGAACTTGGCATTCCAATTCCTTGCTTCTCAACGGCTCTTGCTTATTTTGATGGCTACCGCACGAAAACCCTTCCTGCGAACCTCCTCCAGGCTCAAAGGGACTATTTTGGTGCTCACACCTACGAAAGAATAGACAAGTCCCGTGGCGAGTTCTTCCACACCAACTGGACAGGTACCGGCGGAAACGTCAGCTCCTCCACTTATAACGCATAATATTTTAACGCATAATATTTTTAAGGACACATCATGAGTATTGAAAGCAACATAGCATTTAGAGTTGAAAAGGAGATCGATAACAGAGAAATTACGATTGTGGCAACGCCGATCGACACACTGGAATGGCCAAGAGGTACAGGAGCTATGTCGACACGTGGATTTATTATCGTTAATGATAAATTCTTTAAATTTGATTCAGATGCGTGTGTATTTTCTGTAAAACATGAAATCGGGCATCTAAATAATCGAAAATGGGAACAAGGTTCCGCTTTAGCTTTGAAGGCACTGTGTGTGGCAGCTCCAGCACTTGGCATTAGCCTAATGCACCGATTTGCTTCGTCTACGCCTTTAATGGTAATTGGATCTGTGGCTTCAATTGTTTTTAGTTATTCTTTCAATTGTGTGGGAGAAAAAGCTTTAGAACGGAGAAAGGAGTATTGGGCAGACTCTTTTGCAATTAAATCGAGCACAAATGCGGAGCTGAAAGGTGGCTTACGTCATTTTGAAGCAATGGTACAAGCTGATCTCATGATCAATGGCGAAGAATCGTATTCCTGGAGAAGTTCTCATCCTTCGAACAGGAGTCGGTTTAAACGGATTGAGGCAGAGCTTAAAAATAGGGACGAAAATTTAGATATATCTTCTGAAGCAGATCTGCTAAATATCGAGAATATGATGTGTTGGGAAATTAGGGATAGTTCTTGCAAAATTCCACAAGATAAAAAGCCTCTTTTTGAAGCGTTTGAAAAACGATTAAACAATCTTTCCTAGTTTTACCCGAATTCACAATTAAGAAAGTAATGTGAAGCGAGGGTTTGTTTATGAGTATAGAAAATCAAATAAGATTACGGACCGAAAATGAGGTTAACAATAGAAGCATTTCTATTGTTACCTATTCTTGTGGTTGCTTCACAAAGCCAAAAGGTATAAGCGCATTAACGGCACAAAATGAAATAATTATTGTTAATCATGTTTTTCCAAAATTAGATCTGGATGCAGCTGTCTTTATGACAAAGCATGAAATCGGACGTATCCATAACAACAAGTGGGAAAAATATTCCAGTTTAGCCTTAAAGTCCATGAGCTGTTTTATCTCTGTATTAGGAGTTGGATTACTCTTTAGAACGGGCTTTTCAGCACCCATTGCAATTGCGACGGTAGCAACTTCTATTTTCACGTACTGGCTTGGTGAAAAAGCGTCACTAGCAAGGCAGCATGAGTATTGGGCAGATTCCTTTGCAATAGAAACTGCGACGGTAGATGAGCTTAGAGGGGGTTTACGTGCCTTTGAAGCTATTGTACAAGCTAATCGGATGGTAGATATGGGTGAGTCAACCGAGAGGCGCCGGTTCAAAAGAATTGAGGAAGAACTGATGAGGAGAGGGGAAGAGATTGATACAAATCCAGAGGAGGGCCTAAAAAAAATTCAGGATATGATCTGCTGGCAAATTTTAGACCATTCTTGCGGCATCCCTCAAGATCAAAAAGCCCTTTTTGACAACTTCAAACTGCGTTACAATCTAGCTTAAATCTGGATGTAAAAGCCGTTTCCATTAAATTTTCTGAGTTTATAAATGTGCTGCTTTTCTTCAAGTGCTTGGATGATTTGATGCATCCAGGAATCTTCTTCACGATCTCCATCTGCGAATTCAACATATTCTTTAAAAGGATCCATATGAGTTTCAATAAGCAGATAGCGTTTGCCTTTTAGAGAGGCATTTTCTGATGCATTTTGAAGTTGCTTGTTGATTTCAGCGATAAGATCTTCTGTTACATTTCTTAGTGTCACATCACGTTTAACAAAAACAAGTTTCCTACGGGCTATTGTTTGCTCCTCATCTAAGAACGATGCCGTTGCAGTTTTATCCAAGTTTAGGCCAAGAGTATCGATGTCAATATCAAGAGGTTCTCGTCCCGTAACAATCCCTTTATCCTTGTAGAATGTCCGCAAGTTTTTGTCATCCTTTAGCACGGCTTTGCGATATTTTTTAGCTGCTTTTACGTCGCTTGAAGACAATGAAGCGCCTTTTTTACGTCCTTGTTTAATGACAATGTCAAATTGATCTTTCGTCACGCATCCAATAAGGCCCACACTGCCATTGCTACCACCTGTAAATCCATTCTGCACACTTTCCATGAATTCTAAGTCGACAAGGGCTACACGTCTTGGTCCTTGAAAATCTTCCTTTTCGTTTAAGAGGGGGACATTTCGCCAGACTACATCATTAAATCCGGTCCTTGTGACCATCGTGGCTAGCTGTTTGACTGTTTCATTCAGGTCGCTTGAACACGTATGATAGAGTTCTTCCTGAGCGCTTCCATCAAAATTGATGTCGAGACACTCTTCTGCAATCAGTTTGTGAGTCCCAACGTCAATTATCTGAGATGAGGGGATTACAAGCAGACCTAATTGATTGGCCAAGAATACGGACTTGGCTTTCACCATATTGTCGTAGCGCTTTTAGTTTTCAGCTATTTTAGAAAATTTATAAACAATGCTTGGGTCGTTTTTCAAACGGAAGACATTGTTGCTTTGCCCTTTCT
>CAZOAX010000118.1:4032-6763 GCA_964577735.1 uncultured bacterium | reverse complement strand
AAAACAGATAAGCATAGATGCCGGATCGATACACCTCATAAAAAGGCCTTTATTAAAGAATTTAAGACAAAATTAGGAAGCCAGCTAGATGATATGGTGAAGGACCTCATTCGTGAGATCAATGATCCTAATAGCGATTTCCATCCGGTCGAGGGCACGGGTTTTGGCACGTGGCTCAGTGGTAAGGTCATGAACGATGAGCTTCCAGCTACCTTCGCCTATTATTTACCGGACAAAGACTATAAAGGGCTAGAACTACCCACAGAAGATCAGGAAGATGCTTTGGCCTTCTACATCTCAAAAGACGAAGTTTTACACATTCTAAAAGATCTGAATTATTTATAACACCTCGCGCCCGAGATTCGAGCGCGAGGGTTATTGTCAGTGGTTAGTATTTACCGATGACGTATAGCGTTCATGTCGGTAAGTTAAGGGCTTGATGTTTTCTGCATTTGGGTTGTAAAGTTTTATTGTTTCTATAATGAACTCATCAAGAGTGCATTTAGAAGTTTTTTGCAATACTTCGTCATTCTTATCAGTCACTCCATAAATAATCCATTCATCTGAGGCTGTATTATAAGCAAGTCGAGAACAGCTAACAATGCCTTCAGGATTGCAATAGGTAAGAGTGAATTTTTGTACGAAAGTATTTCCCCTACCGCTTGATGAGTGGCGGAGTAAATAAATATATTGAGAAGGACTGTTTTTTTGCTCTTCTCTAACTAGGTTTGCTGCATAAACACGTGATTTTGACGGATCGATGGTTAAACAGTCCAGGTGGAAGCTCTCATGATTTAAAACTTCCGATGGAAGGTTTGGGCTAAAGAGATTTAGAGCGAAGTTAAGATATTCCCACTGAACTTGATCTATTCCAAGGAGTGCGGGCGATTTTGGATAGGTTCCGATAATGGAATGTATATTAAACCAATCATAATCAGCTTGTTTTTTTGCCGGGATGTTGGAGTCCTTGGTCACATTGTTTTTAAAAGTTTCCAGCATGGTCTTCAGTTGTTTGAGATCATCTGGGCTTAATTCTTTTGCAAAATAAGCAGCTATCACCGCTTCTAAATAGGATTGAAAATTATTTCTATAAGGATCCGGGTATCTGGTCACTAGCCAATTCGCATTCGTGGTGCGTATTTCTTCAAAAAGCTGCTCGAAAGGTTTTGGCTTAATGTCTTTACATTCAGATGTTTGAGATTCGTTGGTTTCAATATATTTATAAATCTCACTTCTAGTTAAAGGGAGAATTTTTGCATTTGTTGCATTTAAATTGTTTAGAGCTGCGTTAAGGAAATCATCTAAGGTCGAATGAATGACTAGATTTCCTTGATCGTCAGCCGCAAACCATTTTTCTGATTCAGAATCAAATGTGATTGGAAGATTTTTCACTTGTCCATGATCTGAGATGTGAGATAGGACAAAGTGTTGATGGTTTGCATTTCCTTGCACAATGCTGCTTCTTGGACGCAGAAAATAAATAAAGTCAGAAGGGTTGTTTCTGTGGGCATTCTCTAGGATTTGATTTACGTAGTTTCTGATATTAGACGAATCAAACTTTAGGCAATTGGCGTGGAAACTAGGGTGATTTACAACATCTTTAGGGAGCTTAATGTTAATGAGTGTGATGATATAATCGATGTATTTCTGTTGTTTGTCAGTGAATCTAATATTTTCAGGGGACGAGAGATCAAATTTTAACACAGTGGTCATCTGATGGCATTCATCTTTCGAAAATTGATTTGCACGGTAAGCATTCTCAATTTCTTCCAAAGTTTTTATAAATTCATCTGTGTAGTAGTTGGCTGCCTTTGGCCAAATTGCAATTAAATCAGTTAAAGCTTCAAGAGGTGACTTAGGTTCTTTTGGTTCAATCGCTATTTCTGATCCATTGTGATTATTAATAGATTTTTTTTCTTCAGAGATTAGATCAAAAGATATTTTATTTTCTTTTGGCATTAGCTTAAAAGGCTTGCTACAAGTAGGGCAAAATGACTCATGTTTAGTATTTTTCATCGCTGTTAGCGCTACATCTACCACGCAAGGTGCACAAAATACATGCGAGCATTGTACACTACGTAACTCTTGTTTAGGGAATTTTTGATTACATTGATTACAATTGACGGGATTTAAAGGATTCATAGTTTATTCTCCAAATTTAGTAAAAGATAGATTATAGAGCATTCTTGTTTATTTTTCTGGTTTTCTTAATCAAAAATTTATATTTGGATTTCCTCAGCTTGAAAAAGTTACTTGTTAATTAAGCCATGAGATATTGTAAAAAAATAGGCAGTTTTAAGAGGGGGATTTATGCGTACATTAGTTCTAGGGATTTGCATGATAGCAAGCTCGGTTTATGCCGACGGGATAGGCTTCAATATCGGTCCATTCAGTATGCAGTTCAATGTAGGGGGAACCTACTATGCAGATGACCATAAGGATATCCTGGATTTTCCCCTTTGCTTTGCGATTTCTAACCTTAAGCAAGTGGATATGGTGGTAGAGGCAGAAGAAAAGCTTAGCGGTAGTGAAATGCGTATCACAACTAAGCGCCTTTTATTGGAGCCTTACGCATTTGGTGTGACTAAGGAAGGGCAACCTGTCTTGCGGGGCAATATCGTGAAGGAAAAATTGATCAAGGAAGTAACGATCAAGTATGGGGAAGATAAGTTCAACGATGAAGGTAAGTGGGCCAAGAAGGAAGAGAATTTCTTTTCCGGGTGGTTTAAGT
>CAZOAX010000118.1:0-4022 GCA_964577735.1 uncultured bacterium | reverse complement strand
ACATCTATGTGCTGCAAGGCTCCCATTTTGATGCTCCGAAGAACTATAAAGGCTTGAAGGATGATAACATCCAAGTGATCTGCGAACTACCGATATCAGGTTAATCGCATTTAAATTTTTTAACGATCTTTTATTTGAGGTTTTGGGGGAAGGGGAAGACGAGGAGGTCGTCTGCTGCGTGGGTGTTCTTGAAGATGGCACGGGCTTCTGTTTCAAAGTCTTTCAGGTTTATAAAAGCTAAGTTAATGATTAATTAATTTTTTTAAAAATGTAAATTAATGTATAATAGCTTGATAAATGGAGGGTCTATGTTAAAAAAGATTGCGCTTTTTCTTTCTGTGTGTTGTTTCTGTCATGCAGAGGTAGAGTACGAAATCATTCCGCTAAGTTTGGCAGGTCAGACGTTTGATTTAAGTATGATTAGGCCTCGTCTTGGGCCAAATGTGAAAGATCAAACTATTTCTCGAGTTAAAGTGGAAGATTGGCGTATCCGATATAATTACTATTTAAATGATCCTGTCAGTGGTCAAAACTTTATAATGTCTCAAGTGACTTTAACTTCACCTACCTTTTTAAGCGACAGTGGGTATGTTTTATGGTATACACCATCCGCGAGTGGAGGTAGTGATACAGGATATGTTTGGAGTCTTGATAGTGATCTGCGTACGATCAACCCTATGTTTTCTACTTGTCGACCTATGTCGATCAATAATAGGGGGGATGTTATCTATTTGGATCATAAAGAGGGGCGTAACACTGTTACATTGACCATTTTGGCTCCCCTTGGTAACAAATCCATTTCAATTGGGCCTTTGGACTCTAAAACTGACGTACAAGGTAGTTCTATAAACGATTATCGCCAAATCGTTGGACAATTTGAAGGGGGTCGAGCGTTCATTTGGGATGAAAATAATGGAATCCGTGATTTAAATCTGTTAATCAGAGAGAATTCAGGATGGAGCCAGTTGTCCTATGCATCTCATATTTCCAATGAAGGTCTGATTGTAGGACGTGGCACCTATCAGGGCCAATCTTTAGACTTTCTTTTAATTCCTATAAATTCCGGTGAGTGACTTGATGGTTGTCAAACAGTTGGACATGGTTAAGGTAGTTTCAGGCAAAGAAAATTAACGCAGAGACGGAGAGACGCAAAGGAAGTTATTTGCTATTAAGGATTTAAGCAGATCATAAGAAAGTTCCTTTCACCTGCTCTTAAATCGTTTGATTGGGACAGATTTATTTGTTCTTGGGGAAGGGGAAGACGAGGAGGTCATCGGCTGCGTGGGTGTTCTTAAAGATGGCACGGGCTTCATTTTCAAAGTCTTTCGGGTTAAGGTATCTCGCTGAGTAATGGGTCAGGATAAGCTCCTCAACATTGGCTTCTTTTGCGATGCGGGCAGCTTGAGAGGCCGTCATGTGATGATGGTTATAGGCGAGGTCTGCGTGTTCTTCAAGATAAGTGCTTTCACAGAGCAGCATGCGGGCATCTTTTGCGATATCAATGGCAGCTTGACAGAATCTTGTGTCAATGACGACGGCAAATACATCTCCTTTTCGCACCCAGCTGACATCATCGAGGAGGATTTTTTGATCGTTGAGGAGGATAAAGCCCTTTTCTTGCAGTTCCGGGATCATGATTCCGGGGACGTGAAACTTTTTCAGTTTATCTTTATCGAATTTACGGGTGGTCGGCTCGGTAATGCGCCAGGCGATATTGTCGACACCATGGTCTAAGAATGCTGCCTCTATGCGGAAGTTGCCGTCATCTTCTACAAGTCCTTCTGCAGAAACCGGATGTTCGATCACCTGGATGGTCTCATGGTAGATGGTTCCGTAACGTAGACGATCAAAAAACTTTTTCCCGCTTGCTGGGTAGTAGCAGTGGATCGGGTGGGTCACTTTGTCGAGGTTGAGACGCATCAACATCGAACCAAGTCCAAGGCAATGATCGCCGTGGAAGTGGGAAACAAAAATACGGTTGACGACCGGTGGGGCCACATTGGCAAAAATAAACTGTCTTTGTGTTCCTTCACCTGGGTCAAAAAGAAGTCCTTCATTGTTCCAGCGGACAAGATAGGCGCCATGGTTGCGGAAACGTGTCGGTTGCTGACTTGAGCAGCCTAAAATAATAAGGTCGCGTGCACTCATTTAGGCTTGCCTCTTAGTGAAGTAGGGGACTTTAGATAGGATCAGCCCGAAAAGTAGGCCAAATACGTGCGCTCCGTTCGCAATGGCTGTCGGAATGGTATATCCTGTTGAAGCTTCTGCAACAAAGGCGATGGATTGCAGAGCAACCATACCAAAGATAAAGATCATCATGAAATTAAAGGTGGATCTTGGCATTTGGTAGCCTTCCCAGGGGGCTTCCTTTTGACGTTGCCAAATGAAAGTCAGCATCGCGCAAATGACTCCTGAAAAACCAATAAAGTTAGGTCCGCTAATGAGATACTGGGCTGTATTGGTAAAGGCCGCTGCAAGGGCGATAAATAGAAGGTAGCGAAAGGGTTTTAGTTGCAGTTCCAATTGTTTTCCAAGGATATAGAGCCAGGCCATGTTAAAGAGTAGATGGAAGATGTCGCCATGCAGGAAGATGGGAGAAATAAGTCTCCAAAGCTCTCCTTGAGAAATCTTTTCAAACCAGGGAGCCTTTGGCAGGAATGTTCCTGTCGTAAAGTAGGAAAGAGCCTCTTCATAATAACCTTGCCAGGCGGGTGTATTTTTAAAATCTAGAACAAGTTTTTGTCCTTCTGGCGGTAAGTTTGAAGTGTCTTGCAGGGCCTCGATTCCGTATGTTTTAACAAGTTTATCTAGGATCTCATAACTTTTGGGAAAATCATAAAGCATCTCTTGCTTGATCGGAGATGTATAGATCGGGGAGTAACTTGCCTCTTTGAGTTTAAACTGAGGAGCCGTGAACTCAGCAAAGACAAACAGGAAGGCACAAATGGCGATCAGATAAGTCGTTATGATAGGTGTTTTTGGTTTTGGCTTCACATAGGGTTTTCGGTTTTCCCGAATCGGTTGAATAACGATCTTGTTGAATAGGGGATTTGCAGGATCTTCCTGAAATAAGGCATATTGCTCCATGGCTTGATCAATCTGATCTTCATCAATAATCCAAATACGATAATGCGGAGCTCCATAATTAGAGGATCCCCAATCGGTATCGTTTTCTGCATCCACCTTATTTGCTATGCCTTGAGAGGTGAGGTAGCGGGAAAACCGTTCGACTTCAGTGAGGTTGGAAAGGGTCGTAAGTAATCGCATTAAGCACCTTGTTTAATTTTTTGGATTAAGGCTGATGTCGATAGTCCTGGAACAAGCGGGACGATATGGATCTTGCCCCCATTGTTTTTGACTACTTCAGCCTCAATGCAATTTTCTCCATATTCTGAACCATTGACATGCACATCCGGCTTAATCTGCGATAGCAGGTTTCTCGGATCAGCTTCATCAAACCAGGTCACATAGTCGACACATTCAAGCGCGCTCATCAGTTGCATCCGAAAAAGTAGGGGAATGATCGGTCTATCAGGGCCTTTATACCCTTTGATCGAGGCGTCGCTATTGAGGGCAACGATGAAAATATCGGCTTGTTTGGATCCTTCAGTCAGGATCTCCAAATGCCCGGCATGTAAAAGATCAAAGGATCCATTGAGAGTGGCAATTGTTTTACCTTCTGCGCGTAAAGTCGCTATTTTTGATTCCAACTCGTGGGGTTGAATGATTTTCATGCGCCTCCAAAAGCGATTGGAAATACTTCATCATAATGGGTCACGAAGTGGGCTGTGATGCCTTCTCTTACATATTCAGGAAGCTCTTCATAGTCTCTGAAGTTCTCTTTTGGAAAGATCAATGTATCTAAATGGGAGCGTCTTGCAGCTACTACTTTTTCTTTTACTCCACCAATAGGAAGTACGCGTCCTGTCAGAGAGATTTCACCTGTCATGCCGAGGTTTTGGGGGATGGGTTTATCCAAAAGTAGAGATAGCAGCGCTGTTACCATTGTAATACCGGCAGAG
>CAZOAX010000117.1:0-6800 GCA_964577735.1 uncultured bacterium | reverse complement strand
GAAATAGCATGATCATTAATCCATGCATGCTTAAGTGACCGCACACTTGTACACACCTCTTTGGATAAGATGAATTGATTCAGAGTATGATTATAGAGTGGATAATTTTCATTTTTTATTTTTGAACTTTGAATGATAGTACAAAAAATGTGTTTTTGTACATCTTGTGGCAAAAGCCCCCAATTGACATCCTTACTTGGAGCAATCAATCCTTGAGCAATACCTTGTATCGTAAACGCTAAATTATCCGCTTTAGGATCTTTTCTCTTATATAAATTATCACGCAAAAGTAACAATTCCCCATAAATATCCTTATTTCCCATGAAAGTGCACAGGGGCCTTATATTCGAATCAATAAACCTCTCTAACTCGGAAGTGCTGCTGCATTCAGAACAAGACAACTTACGTGAAAATTCATCTGCAGGCATTTCAATTAATGGTTTTTGACTGAAACCCGATCCAAAAGCAGAAAACCCATAACACTGACGTAAAAAACTTGCATTCATAAAACACCAAAATAAATTAAATTTATCTAAAGCATTTTGAATTGTATCATAACAAAGGATTTAAAGCTGATTATTTAAAAAAATCGGGAAGACTATTAAGCCGGATTTTGTCCCCCTCTAGTGATAGAGGGGCCGCCATCATTCTTCTAGAGGTACTGTCGCCAGCACCTTCAAGCGACCTTGTCAAAGGCGCCGCGGAGAACGGCATGGCCTTTATTTGGTCTTGCTTCAGATAGGGTTTGTCGTCCGAGTCAAGTTACCAAGACCGGAGCCTTCTCCTGAAGAAGGCGTTTCACCCTGTTCCTGCAACCGAAGCTGCAGGACGGACTGCTTTCTGTTACACTTTCCGTAGCCTTACGGCCCCCAGCCTTTCGCTGGTATCTTCTCCTGTGAAGTCCAGACTTTCCTCTCTTCACATCTCCTCAGAGATGTGAACAGCGATAGCGTTGTCTTCCCGAAAAACTTAGACTTTGGTTGAACGACGACGACGTGTCTTCGTGCTTGCACCCTCTTCTTCAAGCACTTCACTTTCTGGCCAGTAGTGAATGCGTGAGCAATGCTCACAGAACACAAGACGCTCGCCCTTACGGACAAGGTTTTCGTTCTGTGGAGTCAACATAATGTGGCATCCGCTGCAGCAACGATTTTCAATCGGCACAACGACACGGTCTTTTTTATTGCGCAATAGGCGTTCGTAAATTTGGAACACATCCGGTTCAGCTTTTTCGACAAGCGCATCGCGCTCAGTTTTTAAGCCTTTACCTTCTGCGTTGATGCGAAGGATACTTTCAATGATCTCAGCCTCAAGAGCACGACCGCTTTCACGGGCAGCATCGAGCGTTTCATTTAAGGCTTTCAGCGCCTCTTCTTCATTGTGCAAGTGATCGATGATGTCACTTAGGCGCTGCTCTTTTGCTGTACGGTCTTTTTCTGAATGGGACATCTCATGTGTCAACGCATTGAACTCTTCCAGCTTTTTAACAGCATTCTGTTGCGCTTCCAGTTTCTTAATTCTGGCCTGTACATCGCTGACTTCAGCTTCTGAGAGTTTTTGGTTGAGTTTAAGGTCGGCAAGCTCTGCTTGTTTAATTGTAATCTGTTTGGTGAGATTATCTTTAATTCCTTTAAGATTATCTAGCTCATGCAAGCGACCCATCTTCAGTCTCATCAACTGGATCAGTTGCATATCAAGCTCTTGAATTTTCAAAATGTGCTTTAAAGCTTTGAGCATGGTCACCCTTTGTTTGAAAAGATATAATCCGACAGTTTATCAATGACACGCGATAATATTCAAGGCAAAATTGTCTTTGAAACAATTTCCAATTGCACTAAATTTGTGAAATGGCTCAAAAACCTCCATGCTTTATCGGTTTTGATGGATTTATTGACGAGATCGTCCATCCAATCGCCAAGAGAGAAGGAAAAAATTTTGTACCCTTCGCCACTATTCTGGATTTTTCAAAATTCATAAAAAAAGCCTCCCATAAAAGCTGCAATGTGGAACTTGCTGTCCAAGTTGTCAAACTTGGCGGAAACGGCCCCCTCATGGCCGATGCGCTTGCAAACTTAGGATACCCCCTTACTTTGGCCGGTACTTTTGGGGAAAAATCGATTGACCCGATTTTTGAACCGTTGGTCAAAAAATGCAAACAAGTCATTACACTAGGAGATCCCGGACGTTCAGATGCCCTTGAATTCCCCGAAGGGAAGATCATTTTAGGAAAAACAAGACCTGTTCAAGAGTTGACATGCCAAAAGGTGATCCGCAAGGTAAACCTGGAAGAATTTCTTGAAGAATCCGCTCTATTTGCCTCGGCCAACTGGACGATGCTTCCCATGACAAATGATCTTTGGGAACATATATTAATCCATGTAGCCCCAAAGCTTTCTTCAAAAAAACGCTACATGTTCGTTGACCTTGCCGACCCTGCAAAAAGAACGGACCAGGATCTGAAGAAAGCATTAAACCTACTTGAAGGCCTCAACAAATACTTTTCGGTTGTTATTGGACTCAATCATTCCGAAGCATTAAGAATTGCACAATTAAAGTCCTCAAAACCGGAAAAGTTAATTCAAACTTTATATAAAAAACTAAAAGTTCATACGGTTGTTCTACACAATTCAAAATTCAGTTTTGCGAAAGACAGCACGTCTTTAGTTTCATACCCCCCTTTCTATACACCTAATCCCAAAACGACCACGGGTGCAGGTGACAATTTTAACGCCGGTTTTTGCCACGGCCTTCTTCAAGGAAAATCTTTACAGGAAACCTTGGAGATCGCAAATGCAACTGCCGGATTTTTTGTTAGAAATGGAACATCTCCGAACATAGAAGAACTTGCAATTTTCTTCCGCACATGGGATAACATTAGGGAATGAAGCATTTAAATGATTACCTTACATCTACCAAAAAAGAAAACTGGTCAAGCGCTGCAATTGCCTACCTTGCCGCTCTCGATCAGATCGATACAGTCCTTCCGGCTGTAAGTAAAAGCATTGAAAAAGAGCTTGCCGATCAGCGCAGCAACATCAAGCTTATCGCATCTGAAAATTACTGCTCTCCCGCAGTTCAGTTGGCTATGGGAAACTTCCTTACAGATAAATACGCAGAAGGATTTGCCCATCACCGTTTCTATGCCGGCTGTGAAAACATCGATGACCTTGAAGCACTCGCTGTAGACGAGCTAAAAACTTTATTTGGTGCCGAAGCCGCATACGTGCAGCCGCATTCCGGTGCAGATGCCAACCTGGTTGCTTTTTGGGGCATTTTAACTTCCAGAGTCCAGAGCCCTGAGATCGAACGCTTAGGGAAGAAATCGCTTGATGAGCTGACACCGGATGAACTTGAGCAAGTGCGTCAGCTCATGGTCAATCAAAAAGTGCTCGGCCTGTCTTTGAACTCAGGTGGCCATCTTACGCATGGTTATAAGCACAATATTTCCTCTAAAATGATGCAGGCGATCAGCTACGATGTCGACCCTAAGACAGAACTTCTAGATTATGCATCTATTGCTGCTATCGCTAAAAAAGAAAAACCGGCCATCCTGCTTGCCGGATATTCCTCGTACTCCCGGTTGATCGATTTTGCCAAGATGAAAGAGATTGCAGATAGCGTGGGCGCTGTTCTAATGGTCGATATGGCCCATTTCAGCGGCCTTGTAGCGGGGAAAGTGCTAAAAGGAAACTTTAACCCGATCCCTTTTGCAGACATTGTAACCTCTACAACGCATAAAACACTGCGCGGACCACGTGGAGGATTTGTCTTATGCAAAAAAGAATACGAAGATGTCGTCAACAAAGGCTGCCCAATGGTACTCGGCGGGCCTCTTCCGCATGTAATTGCAGCAAAGGCGATCGCATTTAAAGAAGCCTTAGACCCTTCTTTTTCAGCCTATGCCCACAAGATCGTAGAAAACTCAAAAAGCCTGGCTGAAGCCCTCATGAAAAAAGGATTGAGAGTTGTAACCGGTGGCACGGATAATCACCTGCTTGTGATAGATATATCAAGCCTTGGTCTCACAGGAAGACAAGGAGAGATCGCTCTACGTCAAGGACATTTGACTGTAAACCGCAATGCCATTCCTTTTGATTCCAATGGTGCCTGGTACACATCCGGGCTTCGGCTGGGAACGCCGGCAGTCACGACACTTGGTCTTGGTAAAGATGAGATGAATGAGATCGCAGACGTTATCTATGACATATTAACACACAGCAAACCTGCTATCAGCGCCAAAACAGGCGTTGCCGGCAAGGCTCAAGTAGAAGTAGAAGAACAAGCATTAACGCGTGCAAAAGCCCGTGTGAAAGAGCTTTTAACTAAGTTTCCTTTATATCCGGAACTACCCTGAACTAAAAAAATGGAGTATCCAATGGCTAAATCCCCTACAAATGAATTGCCGTCGACACTAAAAGATAAAATCGATTCAACTCTCTTAGATCAGCGTAAAATTTTTCTTTGCGATGCAGTTGATACTGATTCTGCTGAAGATATCATCCGGAAACTTTGGTATTTAGAGGCGATAGCCCCAGGAAAGCCGATCTTGTTTGTCATCTGCAGCCCAGGTGGATCGATCGATGCAGGATTTGCGATCTGGGACCAGATCCAAATGATCACCTCGCCTGTAACGACACTTGTGACCGGCCTTGCAGCTTCCATGGGATCGATCTTAAGCCTGGTCGCAGCTCCGAAAAGACGATTTGCGACACCTCAAGCCCGTATCATGGTCCACCAACCACGACTCTCCGGGGTGATCCAAGGACAAGCGACTGACCTTGAGATTCAAGCGCGCGAAATGCTGAAAACTCACAGCCAGCTAGTAGACATCTATGTCCAAAAAACAGGCAGATCAAAAGAAGAAATTGAAAAAGCCCTTGATCGCGACATGTGGATGACAGCAGAAGAAGCCCTGGAATTTGGACTACTCGATAAAATTGTAACCTCTTATGCAGAGATCGACTTAAACTAAATGACCGAAATTCCTTTCTCTAAATATTCTGGCTGCGGAAATGATTTCATCCTTATCAATAACCGCGACGGCGCACTTCGATTAAATAAAACTACAATCGAGAACTTGTGTAACCGTAACTGTGGAATTGGTGCAGATGGTATTATTTTTTTAGAAGAAGGGAACGGCCACGTTGATTTTGGAATGAGGATTTTTAATCGAGATGGCAGTGAAGCCGAAATGTGCGGAAACGGTCTTAGATGCCTTGGACAGTTTATTTATGAACTTGGCTTTGAGAAAAAGCCTTACCTGATCCAGACAAAAGAAAGAATACTCAAAATCAACTATGCAAACGGGTTGATCAAAGCCGACATGGGAGATGCAGTCGATTTCAAAACAGACCTCGAGCTCGACAGGGAACTAAACTGCAGCTTTCTCAATACAGGCGTTCCTCATGCCGTTGTTTTTGTCGATGATGTCAAGCAAATCCCGGTCATGGCATTAGGTAGCAAAATCCGGCATCATACACAATTCTCCCCAGCCGGCACGAACGCCAACTTTGTGCAAAAAACCGCTGACAACCAAATTGCAATCCGCACATTTGAAAGAGGTGTAGAAAATGAAACCCTCGCATGTGGAACCGGAGCTTGTGCTGGAGCTATTTCCGCTTGTCAAAAATGGAAAATGAAACAACCGATCGAAGTTGTATTTGCATCAGGTGAAAAACTTGAGATTAACTTTACACGTGAAGGTCAAACCTTTACCGAAATCACCCAAACTGGACCTGCCTTGAAAACTTTTCATGGCGTCTTTGATATGATAGGATATTTATGATACAGAAAAACAAACTCCAGCAAGCTGAAAACCCTTTGATTCTACGCTGTCACCGTTTGATGGAGGCTTTTGCTAAATCTGATGATGAACGTGATTTCTATCTGGAAAGATCTGAAGGGTTTATTCTTTACCTCGATCTTGATAAGCCTGACGAAGAATTGAGCGCACTTGAAAAAGAAGTCGAGTCCCATCCGGAACGCTATGTGTCCATCCCTAAAATGACTTTTTATGAGACCAAAAAGATCATGGAAGGATTTGTGAATGAAAAAGTTTACGATATCGACACTAAAGAAAAGCTCCTTGAGATCATCCAATCTAAAGAAGCTCGTGAAAACTTCCTCGATTTTATCTACGATCATCATGCCGAACTTGAAAAATGGCAGCAATATTATCAGGAGCGTTCCCGTATCCGGATTATCGAATGGCTAAGACAAAATCATTTTGAATTTGTTTTTGAGGAAGATCTTGACCTTCCAAAAGATGTCATGGAGAAAGTCAAAGCACAACTTTTTGAGCCAAAGGCAAACAAAGAAGTTCTCACTGCAAGAAAGGCCTTATTTGCAAAAGCCAAAACTTATTATTCCAATGAAGCGCTTAACCCAAGACCGAAGAGAGGACGTCCTCCAAAACAGGTCGCCAAGCTTGAAAATGAACCGCAAATGACCCAGGACATTTATACTTCAGTTCCAAGACATGCAAGACCATTCTTATTCATCCCTGAGTACGGTCAAGGCACATTCATTGTCTTTTCTCAAAAATTTGAAAATGAAGAACAGCTGCTTGCAAGAAAGAAATCCCCTCTTGCTGGCGAGCTTGGAGTGAATATCGAGACTTTAAATCAGAAACAGAATGCATTTCGTTCTCTTTCAGATAAATGGGAACAGGAAGAAAAAGCAGTGAAATTCCAAGCGCCTCATTCATTAGATTCAGAAGACTCAGATTTGGACTGGGACGAGGATGACGAAGATGAAGATGATCTGCCACGTCAGAAAAAAGCACCGGTTAAAAAGGCTGC
>CAZOAX010000116.1:0-6858 GCA_964577735.1 uncultured bacterium | reverse complement strand
TTAATTCCAAAATAAACAGGTTGGTTGGACAGAAACCATGCGTCTGCGTCCTAGAGCTTGCACGAGCACTGTCATTGAGTTATCCCTCTTTTTTCATATAAAACTAAACATCGCTCATAGATGTTTTGGAGCAGACGACAAGGCGTTGATGGGCTAAAATATTAGTTTATATGAACAGCAAATCTATCGTTACTCTTTCAGTCCTAAGACAACTAGCAAAGAATCTTCAAAAAGAAAAATCATTAAGTTGGCATAAAGCACTTGATGAAGCAGCAAGGCAATCCGGATACACTAACTATAAAAATTACCAAAATCAGACTAAACTAGAAATTGGTGATTTGGTCAGAGAAATATTGTTAGAAAGTGATCCATCAGAAAAAGAAAAGTTAGCAATTTCATTCCTCAAAAACTTCCAAGGATCATTTCAAGATCGATTCAGAATTCTTGAACATGTTTCAAACTCCAATGAAGTGATTAAGCTGATCTGCGAAAAATCTAACCTAATCAAAGAGATTGAATTATTACTTCTTAAAGACCTTCAAGCTGACAAGGGTGGAGAAGTGGAGATTTACGCGCCTAACTTTACCGCAAATAAGATTTTGCTCAGTGACTTAAATTACGAAGTACAAGAAGGAAAAATCTTTATTGAAGGTAACTACGAACTCAAACTGAAATTTGATGGAGAGGTTCCAAATGAGCTTAAAAATCTTCCTCACTTTAATATTCAGCCAATGTATGGAGATTTTGAGATTACGGTAGACAAGAATAAGAAAATCTCAATCGATCATCAAAGTATTGGCTGGAACGAATGGTGATTTAATTCATTACGAAGAAATAATTTTTCCGCTTTGTGGATCGTATGAATAATTCACAATTGAGCCATTTTTAATTTTTTCTATCGCTTCATCAATTACGAAGAGAGGAACTAAAAACCACTCTCTTGGGATGACAGGATTTCCAAATCTGTCTTTGATTTCGATGTTCAATTTTGCTGGCTCAAAGAATCTGTGAATAAGATTTTCAAGTCTTGATCTATTGATGTTTGAGAGTTCATAAGTTGCGATAACTTCAACTTCTGCCATCAGAAAAGTTGGATCAAGCTCTGCATTAGCAATGCGCTTCTTTATATCTCCGCTAGTTACTCCAATTTTATGAATAACTTCTCGATTTTGGCTTATGATGGGGTGATTGGATTTGCTGCGTAAAATATAAATTGTTCCACTTTCAATATCACCTTCTTCAGCGATGCCAGAAAATAATGGTCCAGCTGAGGGATCGGTAATTCTTCTTCCAGCCTCATCTTTATACAAAGCTCTTTGGAGAGACCTCATGAGCAAATTACTTTCTGTTCCATTGTCGTAAATAACTCTGAGTCTGGCATCAACTGCTCCATTTGGAGTTTTTATCAAATCACCAACTTCTGCTACATAAGTGATCTGACCGCTTAGTATGAAGAATTCACCTTTTTCTATACTAGCATCTTCTTTGAAGCGGCGGCTTTGTCGTAATCCATTTTTTAAATCTTCCTGAACCTTAAGAAACAAAGGTCTAAATTGATCGAAGTCTAAACATGGGATGTGCTTCGCGATTTCTTCAGCAGCTCTAATCTCTGCGCGAGTTATGACATGCGTTAATTTTGTAATATCATTTTCCTTCTGATCTAAAACTCCCAATTCCTTCAGTAACTCATCGTCATTAAGGTTGTCTAAATTTGTGTTAGGAGTGAGATATTCACCTGAAAGCAAACTATATTTATCAAGGCCTTTCAGGATATTTCTGCATTCTTCCGAAGATCGAATTTTATCGAGCCTTACTGCATAAATTCTTTCAAATATATCTTTATCAGGATCGTTAATCGGAAGGTGACCAGATTTTTCATAGAACCTTTGAATATCTTCAAATCCGGCAATAATTCTCTCTTCTCGTGGAGAATGGGTTTTTGATTTGTGATTTTCAGTTTCGACTCCTAGTTCGGCCAATAAAGCGTCATCTTCTTCTGTAAATCGTGTTCTTTTAACCATTATTAGCCTCCGCTTTCATGCGTGCCAAAAATGCGATACCTTCAGCCATTCTTTTTTCCCAAGGATCCGGAGATGTGAGAGATGGAAGTCTGCCTCTTTCTTGTTTAAATTTGAGCGCGCGCTTTGCTAAGTCTCGTGCTTCATCGAGTGTTAAATTTGTTTTCTTACCAGCAATAACAGCCTGCACTTGTTTCAGGCTATCTTCAGTCATCGATTTAGCTAGAATTGCATAGGCTTCACCAAAAGGATTAATCCTATCAATCAAATCAATATCAAGGTCGCGAACATCCATTGTAAATTTTCTAACGCCGTCAATCAATGCTGTATTGCTCTTATATTCAATCTCTTCGCCGGAATTAAGAACTTTCTTTGCCTGCTGAGTAAGGTTTAATGCTGCGACCGCGTGTTGTCTGACAGCTTCTTGATCTTCTTCTGTCAAATTAGGATATTTTTCCTTCACAATTTTGCCCATGCGAACTTGCGTCAATTCTTCAGGAACAACTTCAGAATCAAATAAACCGCGTTCAAGCGTGATTTTATCTTGAACAAACGCTGCTATAACTTCGTTCAAATCTTCTTGGCAGATGCGAGCAGCTTCTTTGCTTTTAGGCTCTGTCAAACCTTTAATTTCAATTTGGAATTGGCCAGTTTGTTGATTGAAACCAATATTTTCTTTATTGGGATCATAACCACCATCACCATAATCAAATCCTTCAACAGGGCCGCTGCCAGTATTTTTTGGGGTAAAATTAAATTTAGGCGCAAGAACTTGTTCCATCAAAAGACTTGCCGCTATTGCTTTTAGAGTGTCATTTACCGCATCGGTTACAGCATCTTTTGATGCATCTGGTTCAGCAATTAAATTAGTAAAACGAGCGTGTGTTTTACCTTTAGCATCACGAGTAGCACGACCAATTATTTGAATAATCTCAGTTAGACTGGAGCGATATCCTACAGTAAGTGCATGTTCACACCAAATCCAATCAAAGCCTTCTTTTGCCATGCCGAGTGCGATGATAATATCTACATGATCTCTATTATCTTTTTGTGATGGATCTTTAAGTGAAGATGAAACTTTATCTCGTTTGGCTGGATCATCTTCAACTAAATCTGCAATACGAATGGTTTCGCCGTTAGCAGTTTTAACTAAGTGAAAGCCGGTTTTAGGATCAGTGCCTTTCCATTCTCCTAGCTCATGAATAATGTGTTCGACTTCTTTAATTTTATCTTTGGTACTTTCACGAGAATTAACATTTGGAATGTGAATTATCGTTTTCTCGTTTGGATTCAGAACTTTGAGTATTTCATCACAGTAAGATCCTGTGTAGAAATAATAACCGATATTCAGCTGCTTAAGATATTGATAGCCATTGAGTTGTTCGTAGTAGGTATAAGTTACAGACTCAAATTTTTCTTCATCCTCTGATGATAGTACCGCCTCAGCATCACCACGAAAATATGAGCCAGTCATTGCTATAATGTGAACTTTATTTCGTCCTATTAACTGTCCGAGGTGAGATCCTAATTTGTTGTTAGGGTTCTCACTAACATGATGGAATTCATCAACAGCAATCAAGCAATCGTCAAATTTTTCGATACCAAACTTATCTATGGCGTAACGAAATGTGGAATGAGTACAAACCAGTACACGATCCGTGCTTTCTAAGAAAGCTTTTACAGAATTTACTTTACCACCATTGTCATCTCCAGGTGCATTGCAAAGATTCCACTGCGGAGCAACTTCCCAATCTGCCCAAAAACCAAATTTACTCAGTGGTTCATTGTTAAAACTTGAACCAATTGATTTTTCTGGAACGACGATGACGGCTTTTTTCAGTCCTTGGTTATGTAATTTATCTAGTGCAACAAACATCAATGCGCGACTTTTTCCTGACGCCGGTGGAGATTTAATTAGTAAATATTGTTCTCCGCGTTTTTCATAGACGCGTTCTTGCATAACGCGCATCCCCATTTCATTGGCCTTTGTCGAGCTGCCATCGCAGATGTAATTTACTGATACGGATGGGATAGATTTGTGTGTCATAATTTTTCTAAAATTTACTAAAATGGTATTTCTTCATCAGCTTTGTAAGCTGGTTCTGGCTTATAATGTTTCTCATAAAAATTGAGCAAAAATAAACCTACTGTGCTAACTGTGTTTACAACCAACATAGCATATAGGGGATCTGATAGGATTTCATCCTCAGAACCGTGAGCTTCTGTATTATTGCTTCTAATGTTTTCTATTGCTTGTGCTACACTTAATAAACCTGATCCGATGTTACGAATATTTATATTTAGGCTCTTGTCGGGGAAAAAATTAAATTGCTTAAGAATGTGTGAAGTAAGCTTGTAGAGTGTGTCTTTAGGATTGCATTCTTCTATGGTCGCATTCGAACATATTTTTTTTACGATTCTTTCAAGGGCAGAGTTAGCCATTATTATGGCTGTTGGAGGATCTGAGTATATTCTTTCGTGAGCTTTTTCAAATGTTCTTGCAACATCTTCATATTTTTCAGAAAGCACCCCTTTGATTTCGGCAACGCTGTAAATCAATCCTGGAATTTCTATATTTAAATCAACTGCAATTTTGAATAATAGCTCGTCGTTCATCGAATCAAGAGTTGCTGGAAGGTCTATGTTATCACTATCCTTTTGTGTTATGATTTCAAAGTTGCTACCACAATATCCCTGATAATCATAGTGATCTTCTTGCCATCTCGTAATGTATCTTTTGACATTTTGGTACTTTTGTTGCTCAAATTTTCCCCATAATTTCTTCTCGATGAGAGCAATAATATCAAGCATTGATGATGGAGAGATCATAGTACTACTTGTCATAGTTATTCCTCCCAGAGGTCATCTTTGTATAAAGCTCAAACAACTTTTCTAAACGCTCAGTGTCGTTTTTAAAACGGCGTCCTATGTAGATACGCTCCAGCACCTCGTCATTTCTTTCATGAGCGTGGTGTAAGTTTTCCGGCATATTCTCTGGATCGTATAAGTCAGCTATGGTTGCTGGAAAATGAGCTTCTCGTGCCAGAAGAATATCTTCGGCACATTTAGTTAGATCTAATTTGTTCTTTTCGGTTAGTTGTGGAACGGGAAAGGTATTCCAGCCAAGAGTATTAGAGTAAGAAAAATCTGTTCTCATCCTAACACATACAGTGCCAACCCACACCCAATGTAAGCGTGAAGCAATTAGTGCTAGATTCCATAATGGAGAATCATAAAGCGCAAAATTTCGATCACTGATTATTGATTTATCTTTAATCAAGCCTACTGGTAAGTATTCTCTATTTTCTGAACTAACACGCGGTATAACTATTGTCTGTGATTGAGCAACTTTTGTGCGCTGAAATTGATGAGGACGCGCAGCGATATCTTGTGCAGTTTTTCCGCCATTGAGTCTTACCTTGCGAACGGCCTCGATTCGGTTGTTTATTGCTGGTATAGACTGAGCCTGAGCAAGATGACTATCCTCAATCCATAGGCAATATCGTCCTAGCCCTCTAATAAATTCAGCTGAACCGTAGATACGACGAACAAATTTGGTTTGTTCTTCAGATGAAAGTTTTAGTTCGTCAAGCTCGTTTTGAGATAACAGCAAATGTCCGCCATCTATTGGCGTGTTGCCAAATGTCATTTCGCTCTGAGGTCCAATTGGGTTACTAAGATTCTTAACAACAATGTTTTTGGCGGTGGTAAGATATGCGTTTATTTCCGAACATTGGCGTTCAATGGTTCCTCCTCTGTCATCTAGCAAAAATAAGCGTCGTGGAATACGAGGTTGCTGCTGAATACCTACAATCACAACAGTAACACCGGCATTATGGCTAGCAAGATTAGTCCACTTAAATGAAGTATGTGCAAAAAATATTTGATGTTCAGTATCAAATATTAATGGCCATAGTATTGAAACTTGGATACCTTGGCATATTGAATTAGTTGCTACGAATGCTGTGGCAGTTCTTGAATTTGTACCATAATCTGCGGCCTTCATAAACCAGCCTGCGACATAATCGAGAGACTTCCAATTTTTGGCTCGTTTCTCAAAAATTTCTTTCATATCATTTTTCTGGTTTGAGTCTTGATCTCGCGCACCAAGATATGGTGGATTACCACAAATGTAGGTTTCACCACCTTCGTTCTCAAAATCGATTTCTGCCTGATTTATTGTAGTGCCGAATAAGTCATCACCTTGCAAACTTACCTTTGTTCCAGTAGGAGGGCAGATAGAAAGCCAATCAAGTCTAAGTGCATTGCCGCAGGTAATCCAATTCTGAGAGTCTAGAGGAAGAAATTCTGCTAGGGCTAATTTATGGCCAAGATAGAGGGTATCGCATTGATATTCAGCAATGATAAGAGCAAGGCGTGCAATTTCGGCGGCAAAGTCTCGCAACTCAATTCCTCTAAAGTTGGTTAAAGGAATTTCGCTTCTTTTATTTGGTTCACCGCGTCTTTTATTAATTTCAGCTTCAATTTCGCGCAGCTGTTTATAGGCAATAACTAAAAAATTTCCTGATCCACAAGCTGGGTCGAAAACTCTAATTCTAGAAATTCGCTTTCTTAAGTTAAGCAATGCACGAGAATTATCTCCTGCTTCTTCCAATTTTGAGCGTAGTTCATCTAAGAATAGGGGGTTTAGAACCTTTAAAATATTTGAAACACTGGTATAGTGCATTCCAAGTGCACCGCGTTCTTCATCTTCTGCAACAGCTTGAATCATTGATCCAAAGATGTCTGGATTAATTTTCTTCCAATCAAGATTTCCGACGTGTATCAAGTAAGATCTTGCGATTTTACTAAAATGAGGAACTTCAATATTCCCAGAAAA
>CAZOAX010000115.1:0-6881 GCA_964577735.1 uncultured bacterium | reverse complement strand
AATGGAGCTGTTAACGCGATGCTTTCAAGCCTCACTCCACTCGCAAGCGGGCTTGCCCTCTTGAATATGCAACTTGGCGAAATTGTTTTTGGTGGCATTGGCGTTGGGCTGACAGGGATGGTCATGTTTGTCATTTTGACTGTTTTTCTATCCGGTTTAATGGTGGGGAAAACACCTGAATATCTAGGAAAAAAGATTGAAAAAGCAGAAATGCAATGGGTCATGGTCTCAATCCTCACGCCAGGGCTCTTAATCCTTCTTGCATCAAGCGTTTATCTCTTTATGAAATATGATGTCGGGAATATAGGCCCTCACGGCTTGACGGAAGTGCTTTATACTTTCACATCCACAGCTGTGAATAATGGAAGTGCTTTTTCAAGCTTTAATGCAAACGGATTTAATTTTGTCCTTGGAATCCTGATGCTATTAGGAAGGCTGGCCGTCATCCTCCCCGCGCTTGCAATCGGCGGATCACTTGCTAAAAAGAAACTCAGCCCTGTGACACAAGGCACCTTGTCTACATCTTCCTTGATATTTGCCTTTATGCTGATCGGCACCATTCTAATCGTAGGCGGACTAACTCATTTTCCAGCACTCGCTGTCGGCCCGATCTTAGAAAATGCTCTCATGAGAGAAGGGAGATTATTCTAATGCTCGAATCATTAAAATCTGCCTTTTTAATGTTGAACCCACTTGTACAGTTAAGAAATCCAGTCATGTTTGTGACCTATGTTGCAGCTATTTTAACTACGGTCTACACATTCAGTGGATCCATGACAAGCTTTCATCTTCAGATCACGATGTGGCTCTGGTTTACCGTGTTATTTGCGAACTTTGCCCAAGGGATTGCAGAAAGCCGTGGCAAGGCTCACGCAGCGAGTTTGAAAAAGGTCAAAATTGAAACCTACGCCAAAATGATCGACAATGGCAAGGAAGTGAAAGTTCTAGCCGATTCACTCAAAAAAGGTCAGCTCATCATTTGTGCTGAAAATGACACCATTCCAGCTGATGGCGAAGTTGTAGAAGGAATTGCAACTGTGGATGAATCGGCCATTACCGGTGAATCTGCCCCTGTTATACGGGAAAGTGGAGGCGATAGAAGTGCTGTCACAGCCGGGACAAGAGTCCTTAGCGATCACATCACAATCAGGGTAACATCCGATGCGGGAAATAGTTTTTTGGACCGCATGATCAATCTGATCGAAGGAGCCAAAAGGCAAAAAACCCCAAATGAGATCGCTCTACACATTCTACTCACCTCCCTTACGCTGCTTTTTGTCTTTGTGACCATTTCACTTAAAGCTTTTGCTGATTATAGCAGCATTTCGGGCGGAACTAAATTCACTGAAAGCGTGAACTTGCCGATCTTAGTTTCATTGCTTGTCTGCCTGATCCCCACTACTATCGGAGCGCTGATCAACGCCATTGGGATCGCTGGCTTAGACCGATTGACCCGCAAAAACGTGATCGCAAAAAGTGGCAGAGCTGTAGAGGCTGCCGGTGACATCGATCTTTTGATCTTAGATAAGACCGGTACTATCACGATGGGAAGCCGGATGGCAGCTACCCTCTATCCCGCTACAAAAGAATTTGCTACCATAGCCCAGCTCGCCTCCTTATCTGATGAAACGCCTGAAGGAAGATCCATTGTGGTCTTAGCTAAAGAAAATTTTGGTCTAAAAGCTGAAAGCCTGGACACGCATCACTCCAAATTTGTTCCCTTTACCTCTCAAACCCGTATCAGCGGAATGGATTTTACCAATCCAAAAGACCAATCCGTTCGTCAAATCCGAAAAGGGGCTGTGGACTCCATCAAGAAATATGTCACAGAGGTTGGTGGCCATTATAAGGGAGAGTTCGACAGCCAAGTCGAGTCAATCGCTAAAAATGGCGGCACTCCCCTGCTTGTCAGCGATGGCAATAAGGTGGTTGGTCTTATCGAGCTGAAAGACGTTGTAAAAGGCGGCATTAAAGAGCGTTTTGTTGAAATGAGAAAGATGGGCATCCGCACAGTTATGGTGACAGGAGACAATCCCTTGACAGCCGCTGCTATTGCAGCTGAAGCCGGAGTCGATGATTATCTTGCTGAAGCCACGCCCGAAATGAAACTGGATCTGATTAAAAAAGAACAGGAAAAAGGACGCCTTGTGGCCATGACAGGCGATGGAACAAACGATGCACCCGCTCTTGCCCAAGCCGACGTCGCCGTTGCTATGAATACTGGCACTCAGGCCTCAAGAGAAGCCGGTAATATGGTCGATTTGGACAGTAACCCGACCAAACTGCTTGAAATCGTGACCATTGGCAAACAACTCCTTATCACAAGGGGCGCATTGACAACATTCAGTATCGCAAATGACGTTGCCAAGTACTTCACCATTATTCCGGCGATCTTTGGCACACTTTATCTAGAAAATGGCAAAGGTCCCCTTGAAAAACTCAACATCATGGGCCTGCATTCCTCTGAAAGCGCCATCCTAAGTACGGTGATCTTCAATGCTCTGATCATTATCGCTTTAGTCCCACTGGCTCTTAGAGGTGTTAGATATCATCCAGCAGATAGCAGCTCACTACTGCAAAGGAACCTATTGATCTTTGGACTTGGAGGCATCATCGTTCCTTTCATTGGCATCAAGTTGATCGATCTAGTTCTTGTAACAATAGGAGCTGTTTAAATGATCCGCATGTTCATTTTTCTCACAATCTTAACAGGCGGTATTTACCCTCTTTTAATCACAGGTGTCGCTAAAATCATCGCGCCTCATGCATCCAGAGGAAGCTTAATTGAGCATAAAGGAACGATTGTGGGGTCTAAGCTGATTGCTCAAGGATTTAAAGATCCCAAATATTTTTGGCCAAGGCCCTCATTTGTTGATTACAATCCCCTTCCATCAGGCGGAAGCAACTGGGCGTTGACCAATTCTAAACTTAAAAAAGCTGTCGATGAACGAAAAGCCCTTAACGTCCCCAATGAACTCTTATTCGCTTCCGGAAGTGGTCTTGATCCGCACATTTCAATAGACGCAGCTATATTTCAAGCAGAGCGGATTGCCAACGTTCGCAATAAGGATAAAGCCATCATCCTACGTTTAATCCAGGATCATAGTTCCTATGTCAATGTCCTCATGCTCAATCTGGCACTGGATGATCTACCATGAATCCTGATGAACTCCTAAAAGTAGTTTCAGAGAATGAAAAACAATCCAAGCGAGGCAAGTTAAAGATATTTCTCGGACTTGCTGCAGGCGTCGGAAAAACCTATGCCATGCTGAAAGAAGCTCAACGTTTACGTGAAGAAGGAGCTAATATTGCTGTCGGCATCGTGGAAACACATGGTAGAGCAGAAACGGCAGCCTTGTTAAAGAATTTAAAAATCATCCCACTTAAAGCCCAGACTTACAAAGATAAAGAATTCCATGAACTGGATGTTGATGCCATCATCAAGGACCACCCTCAAATAGTACTAGTCGATGAGCTTGCCCATCACAATGTTCCAGGGTCCAAGCACCCAAAGCGCTGGCAGGATGTTCTGGAGATCCTTGAACATGGAATTGATGTCTTTACCACGCTAAACGTTCAGCATATTGAAAGCTTAAATGACATCGTACGTGGAATTACCGAGATCTACGTCCGAGAAACAGTGCCAGATCACGTCATTGACAGCGCAGCTTCCATTCAACTGGTTGACCTGACACCGGATGAACTCCTGCAACGACTAAAAGAAGGCCGTGTGTATTTTGAGGAACAATCCAAAATAGCTTCACTCAACTTCTTCCAAAAAGAGAAGCTTACTGCCTTGAGAGAACTGGCCCTTCGCTATGCAGCCAATAAAGTAGACCACGATCTGCACAACATGGCTCTCCAGGAAGAGAAAATGCTTAATTGGCAACCACGGGAGAAATTTCTAACTGCCATTAGCGCAAACAAACGTTCTCAAAAGCTGATCCGCACCACAAAAAGGCTTGCGACTGCAATCGATGCACCATGGATCGCCGTCAACGTCAATACCGGAACACAAATGACGGATGCTGAAACAGAACAACTAGCAAGGAATTTTGCCCTCGCTAGAGATCTTGGCGGCGAGGTTGTCAGCATAGTCGATCCCAGCATTGCTAAGGGGATTGAAAGGATAGTCAAGCAGCGCGGGATCACCCAAATTATTCTTGGACGTCCCTCACGAACGCTCTTTAAAACCTTGGCTGATCAATTAACTGAGGACTGTAAAGATGCCGATATTCACATTGTCAAAGACGAAAAAGACTACACTTCCCCCACAACAGGATTTTTTAAGAAGTTCTTTGCTGCAAATAAAAACGAATACCTTCATATCCTTTTCATAGGAACCTTTCTTGCACTCTTCAACTGGTTTGCATTACCCTTCATTTCATACAAAGTAGAAGGAGCAATCTTCTTAATCGGAGTCCTTTGCATCAGCCCCTTCTATTCAAGAGGAGCCGTCATTTTTGCTGCGTTCTTTTTTGCCCTTATCTGGAATTTCTTTTTCCTTGCCCCTCATTACTCACTCGCCATCTATACCTATGAAGATATAGCATTCTTCCTCGTTTTCATGGTGCTTTCGTTGACTCTTGGCCTGATCATCACACGCGATAAAGAACACCATGCCATGCTTGAAAAGAGCGAAGAGTCCACCCGCATGCTCTATGAAATGGCGCATCAGATTGCAACTGCCCCCTCTACTGAAATCATCTTAAAGTTCATCCGGGACCGATTCAATCACCTCCTGCACGGAAATGTTGAATTTGCGATACGCGACTTAAGTGGGAACATCCCATGGAAAGAGCTTCACTTGATTTCGACTGAAAAAGAAAAAGCCGCCGCTAATTGGACCCTCAGCAACGGGAAAGAATCCGGCTGGTCAACAGATACGCTTCCTTCTGTAGACAATCTCTACGTCCCCTTAAAAGGCTATCATGAAAACATCGGCCTCCTGATCTATAGGCCACAAAAGAACAAGCCTCTGACAACAGAAGAAAAGAATTTCATCTACACCGTCTGCCAGCAAGTTTCCTACTTCCTTGAACGCGTGCAAAATAGAGAGAAAGGCTACCAACACGACAATCTGCTTCAGGTGCAAAAAATTCACAAAATGATCCTTGACCGCCTTTCCCATGCATTCCAATGGCCGATCGACAACGCCAAAACTGCTCTAAAAAGCCTGCGAGAGCAACTAGAAAAAAACTATCCGCAAATTAAGATCATTGAAAACTCACTTGATGTCTTTACAAACAATCTCGACAACATCGCCACCATGGCAGATCTCAGCGAAGGGATGATCCCTTTAAAGAAATCCAAGCATTCCATCACAGAAGTGATAGAAGAATGCACACTTGCCCTCACCCCGGTCACAGAAGGGCACTCCTTTAACATTTTCATCGAAGAGAATCCTACCCTCTACTTCGACTACTACCTAATTCAAGTTCTCTTGAACAACCTCCTACTCAATGCCCTTGAATACTCCACCCCCGGCACCCCCATCGACATCACCGTCAAAGAGCTCACCGGCACCCTCATCGTCTCAATCGCCAACCAAGGCTCCCCCATCCCCGAAGATCAGCTTCCCACCATCTTCGATAAGTTCACCCACCTGCCAAGCGACTCCGCTCCCCGCTCCGGCCTCGGCCTTGCCATCGCAAAGACTATCATCGAGCTTCACCAAGGCACCCTCAAGGCCGAAAACATCCCAGGCGGCCTCCTCTTCACCTTCACTCTGCCCCTCAGTTAGGCTTGTTTCTTCAAACTTAGTAAAGTTGGAATTCAAAAGATGAGGTTTATCTAGGAGACACTACTTTTAAAATAGGGGTAATTTCCTCGTAATGAAGAAATTGAAGGTTAGTACCCTGCTCGTCTATAGTTAAAGTTCTGAGTTTAGGTAGTTGTTTGAGCACTTCGATAAATTCTTCAGCAGGAATACTATAACACTTAAGAACGGATAAACTTACCAGATCCGGTAATTGTACAAGCACTTTAACAAATTCACCCTTAAGTACGTGGTGTTGTCCTTCAATCACTAAGTTTTGAAGGTTAGGCAATTTTTTAAGTATTGTGACAAACTCATCTTCTTTCAATTGCCTTAACCCACTAATGTCTAAACTAAGAAGGTTAGTCAATGCTCCAAGCCCTTCAATAAGTTCATCTGCTCGAAACTGAGTACATCCGTTAATACTTAAATTCTGGATGTTAGGCAAGGCTTTAAGCAGTTCAACAAATGCAGGTCCTGGAATCTGAGTACAAAACTCAATATTTATACTGGGATTATTAGTGAATTTTTTAAGTAATTCAACTAATTCAACACCTGGAATCTGAGTGCACCCATATAAACCTAAATTTTGAAGGTCACTAAGTGCATTAAGCTCCTTAATTAATTCTGATCCTGGAATCTGAGTACACCCACCAATACCTAAACTCTGGAGCTTGGGCAGTTCTTTAAGCACTTCAACAAATTCAAGTCCTGGAATCTGAGTACACGCACTAATATCTAAATACCGGAGGTTAGGCAACCCTCCAAGCACTTCAACAAATTCAAGACCTGGAATCTGAGTACACGCACTAATATCTAAACTTTGGAGCTTGGGCAATTTTTTAAGTACTTCGATTATATCAGCTCCAGGCACTTTTCTCAGATTGCTGATATCCAAACTTTCCAGTTTAGTCAATTTTTCAACCCCTCTAATACTATTAATACTGTTTCTATGGATAGATAATTTATGCAAGTCTGGGCAACTCTCACATAGTTCATCTAACAATTTTTGACTAAAATCCGCAAATTCAGACAAATTGGCAGAAGTTAATTGATGCTTTATGACATATTCCACAGCATATTTAGCATTTTGGAACCCCAATTCTCTCAAAGAAACATGATT
>CAZOAX010000114.1:1872-6949 GCA_964577735.1 uncultured bacterium | reverse complement strand
CGATGGTACTATACACAAGAGTATGGGAGAGTAGGTCGCCGCCAAGTTTTTCTTTCTAAGCACTAACCAAAAGTTAGTGCTTTTTTTTGCCCAAAAATTCGGAATTCATAATCTTAGTGCTTTTTTTGCCCAAAATTATCGTTAACTTACCTAGTATTTAAAACTCATTATTAAGGTAAAGAATCTGTTAATTTCCCGCTTTCGTCATTCGATACATGGTATAATGAGAGTAAATATATTAATTATCGGTATCTTATGTCATTGAATTTGAAATCAATTCAATTTGATAATTTGAATCAAGTTAAGGTTAGTGCTTCGGCATCTAATGTAGGCAGAAGCTATGGTAGACGATTTACCGTTTCGATTGGAGAAAACTCAAAAGATGTCACATTGAAAGATTTATATAAAAAAGCGCAAAAACTGACTAAAAAGGCAACGAGCGCAAGTGAACTGAACGATGTGAATAGCTTCATTGCAAAACTTGAAAATGCAGAGACTGCAGCTGCTAAAATCTATAAAGATCGAGATGACTGCGTTTATAAATTCAGATCCTGGTTTCATCGATTTTTCGGAGGTGCATTTCTTGGTTCTCATATGGATCGTTTTGAAAAATTACATAACAAGCTTTTAGATAAATTTGAAGTGATGAAGAATCTAGAAGCTGTTGGGACCATTTTGGGGATATGTGATACTCCAGAAAATTTGATAAAATCGGTAAATCTTACATTAGAAAATTTAAATAATTCGACTGTGAATTTTGGGCATAAAAAATTCAATGTCTGGGTGCAGGATAATACTTTAAATTTTCAAGAAAAGAGTAAAATTGGTAAAGAAAATGGACTTTTACAAATAAAACTAGAAAACCAGTATACGATTATATACGAAGGTGAGGAAAAAAAATCTATTCCTGAAGAAGCAAAGCCGCTTTTTAATGCCGTCTTGCTTCAGATGTATAAAAATTCATCAGTTTACAGAAAAGACAATTTTTCAGATTTGTACATTTCAATTAGAAGAGAAGGGCTTGATCTAGATCCTGAATGGCATTTGGAACAGTTTTGCATGAATCCTGGAAGTTTCGTAGTAAAATTTGTTGGAGAAGCAGGAATTGATGATGGTGGCTTAAGTAGAGAATATGTTGGAAAACTGGCTTCCATGATTTCAGACCGTCAAGGCTTATTTGCAGATGTAGAGGGATCCCTTAAAATCCCAAGGATTGTAAGGGCAAACGAAGATAGTGTTTTATACTGTAATCCAAATCAAATTCGGGTTTACAATAATTTTGGTAAATTTATTTTTAGATGTTATAAGTCACATAGTAGTGACTCTTTAACTACAGGTAGATTATTCTCCGATGCTTTATTTAAAGCTGCTTTTTCCTTAAGTGGTAGCGAGTTGAAAGCAGGTTCCATCAAAAATCAAGAGGCTCAAGTACGAGTGGCGAAAATTCTTCTTAATCATTTGGATGATGGAGGTTCGAATACCATTCAAAATGTGATTCAATGTTTTAACTTATTAGATTGTGACCTGGATGTCGTCTCTGATCAATTAAAGATGGCTCTTTTCTTGATGGGGGAAGAGACATCTGAACCTTATATGGATGACAACCTGGATCCAGATATTGAAAAGATAAAGTCTAAATCAGATCAATTTAAAAAAGATCTTTTTGAAACACTCATGAAGAATTCTCATATAGTGGATCAGTTAAACCAGATTTCTCTTGGCAGTATGATCGATCCAATTTTTCAAATAGCTGTTGGCATGAGGGACAAGAATTGGGATTCTATACGAATGGACTCAGTTGACAACTTTAGTTCTAAAGTACAAGGCTCAATGGATCGGGTGAATATTATTGAGTCTATTGATTGTGAATCTAACAACTTAAATATTATCAGAAAGGTAGAATGGATAAAAGAATGGATTGCAGAAACCACTGATGCTGACGTGAAAGCATTTTTAAAATTCGCTACTGGATCAACAAGTTTACCAAGTAATCAGAAACCAATTTATATTAATGTTCAACTGATCCCCACTCCTTTTCCTACTGCTTCGACTTGCAGTTCTGCTGTGTCTATCAGCGATCAAATGCGATATCATCGTTGGAGAGAGGATCTTTGGGATGATACTAAAGAGGCCTTTATTCGAAATCTACAGGTCTCAATAAATACGGAAGGATTTCAAACGATCTAGGAACACAGAAAAATTAAATTATTTCCTTTATATAGTTGCATTAATGCGGGCTGGTTCTTCAAGAATAGCTAGTATCTCTGTTGCACAATACACTTTGTCACGTTTGCTGTGATTGATTTGTCGGATGATTTTTGCATCTTCAAGCTTTAGAATACCCCTTTGAGCGGTACTGTAGGCAATTTTAAGAGATTCTGCAATTTTGCTTGTTGTCAAGTATGGATTGATGGCAAAGTGCTCCACCATTTGTAAAGGGATGGAGGAGGTGCCTGCAACCAGTATTTTCCATTTACTTAAAAGATCATTGATCCTCTCAGCTCGTGAAAGAACATCTTCAGTTTGCACAGCTATTCCATTGAGAAAATAGATCAACCAATCATTCCAGGATCCTTTTGCGCTGACATTGTAAAGTTGTTTGTAGTACTCATCTCGTGTCGCTTCGAAAAATGCACTTAGATATAAAATTGGAGCAGGTAACAGTTTGTGTTCGATTAAAAGCAGGCTGATCAATAATCTTCCAATCCGACCATTTCCATCTAAAAATGGGTGAATGGCTTCAAATTGATAATGGCATAAAGCTGTATGAACGAGAGGTGGAAGTTGTCGATCATGCAGATATTTTTCAAAATCTCCTAAGCAGTCCATTAAATGATCTTGCGTAGGGGGAACATATTTTGCTGTATTGAGTGTGCAGCCGGGTGTTCCGATCCAATTTTGACTCTTTCGAAACTCACCTGGAGTTGCATGTGAACCTCTAACACCTTGCATTAAGTGATGGTGAATTTCTTTTATTAACCTCTGAGATAAGGGGAGTTTCTCCAATCGTTTGATGCTGAAGTCAAGAGCGATTATATAATTTTGGACTTCTTGAAGATCATCCGCATTTCTTTGAACATCAATTCCTGCGTTTGCTGCAAGAACCTCTCCGATAGTCGCTTGTGTGCCTTCGATTCTACTTGATAGCACAGCTTCACGGGTAATGAAGGGTCTTATAAGCAAATGTGGATTAGGTAGTTCGCTGCCCTCGCGTGCTAATTTGCCAAGCAAAAAGTCTGCTCTTGATAAAGCATTCACTAATTGAGTTGTCCATTGAATGGTTGGCGGCAGTGAATTTGGGATAAAGGACTTGTAGCCTGTAGGCACTTGAATGGTTTTTCCGGAAGGCGAATTCTCAATATCCATGTAAACTCCGTATATGATGATAATTATAGTCGCTATTATCGAAATTGTCAATAATCGATAATAGGAGGCTTTGTTATTAGCGCTGGTCGATATAGGAAGGTTCGCTATTATCGAAATTAGTCAAATTGATAATAGCGCCCAGGGAGGGGTTTTCCAAATTCCAAATATTAAAAATTGTTATTGTATTTCGATAATTAGTATAATGAATAATATATTTAATTGGGGGCATGGTTATGGCTGGTCCATTAGATTTTAGATCAATTCCAATAGATCATCTTAAAGATGTCAAGATTTCAATCGATGTACAGGGAAGAACGCAAGGGCGAAGGTTCACGGTCAAGTATGGGGATTCTGAAAAGCAAGTTGTTTTCCATGAGCTTTATAAAAATGCGCAAAGTCTGTTAAGGGATCACGAAAATTTAAGTGAAAAAGACATTAAAGATATCCATGCTTTTGTCGGGACGCTGAAAGATGTTGAACGGGAGGCTAAGGCTCAATATAAACAAGGTTCAGCAGGATACCGCCTCTTAACATTTGCACATCGTCTATTCGGGGGTTCTTTTACTGGAACACATCTTCATCGTCTCATCAAATTAGAGGCAAAGTTAGATCAGCGGGCACAACCAAAACTTTTAGAGTACATCACAAATAATAAAGAAAACTTTGATATGCATTTTCATGAGCCAATGGAGGTTACAAGCGGAGACCGGACATTTGTTGTTAATTGGCAAAAGGATAGTCAGAGATTTATTATTTCAGAGAAGGATAAGGAGCCTCAAAGGCCGACTCACTGTATTGCCAACGGTCCAGATGGTTATCTAAATTTTGAGGGGATCTTAGGCCACGCAGTTTCTATTTTTAATGAAATTGACATTCAATTGACCAGCCGAGTGAATGATGTGGACGTTAATAGTCAAAAAAGAGTGGATGTACTTGACTCTTATCAAAGAATTCATAACCTTTCATCAAAACATCCTATTTTAAATAAGTCTGTAATTCATAATGGAATAACTTATAACATCACCTTAAGCAAGGCGCCTCTATCAGATAATAATAATATTATTATTAGATCAAGCGATCTTAACCAACGTAAGGTACTAAAACTCACAAGGGAAGGAGCTGAGTATAATGGTGCGGTGAGTGGAATACCTAGAAGTCATGTGCCTATTTTAGATGAATTACAAAGAAGAGTCGCAGATCACATAGATGAAATCGTGGAGGAGTGCAATCAGATCAATGAGGAAGTGATCAATAGGGCAGAGGCCTTTCGAGTAGTTAGACTTTTATCAAGTGAAGATCCCGCTTTAAGAGATCCCATCGTTGTAGACGGGGTCACTTATTCAATCGCTTGTTCGATGAGAATGGATACGACGGAAGTTACTATACAGAAAGAACCAAAAGTAGGAAATGAGGGGAAATTAATCCTTTATCGTGACTCGATCTATGCAGGAGGATATGTACCCATAACCACTATTCCTGCGGATTTATTACCTGTATGTAATGCATTATATGCGCGGATCGTCAGCAAAGAAGACGAAATAAGACAACAAAACGAGAAAAGAGATCAGGTTGTTTCATTGTATGAAAGATTACATGGCTTAATGGCGGATCATCCCGTCTTAACAGACCCCGTGGAAGTAGATGGCAAAAGTTATAAGGTTAAGTTTTCAATAGATTATTTTTCGCACAGACCAAAGATCGAAATACAAGA
>CAZOAX010000114.1:0-1862 GCA_964577735.1 uncultured bacterium | reverse complement strand
ATGGCTTTCGTAGAGAATTAAGAATTGAGAATGGTCAAACGACTTATGAATATTCCGAAAAGCCTATGCCAGCTGAATTCATCCCGGTTTTAGACCAATTGCAAAGGAGAGTGGATGACAATTGGCAAGAGATCATGCAGGAATGTGTATTGATGCAGGAAGCTAAGGTAAGGGGCTTATCGTTTGTGATGGCAGCAAGTGACCTAGCTGATGAGGATCCATTTTTTTCAAGACAAATGGAGATAGAGGGGATTAGTTATTCTTTTGAAAAGAATAGCTCAGGATTAAAAATAGCAGGAAACGGTGAAACTTTAGAGATTTCAGAGAGCGGTGTTAAGCACAATGGGCGATTAAGTGGTATTCCTCCCCATTTCGCTGCTGTAATGGATGAATTCATGGTCAATCTTCGCGCTAGAGTGAATGTAGTTAATCAACAAACGAATCAAAGAAACGAATTTTTCAATAATTATAGAATTATAAGTGAAGCAGATTCATTAGATCCTGTTTTCATTGAGCAAATTGACCATGATGGTAAAACTTACTACATAGAAGAAAAGAAAGTAGGCTATGACACCTTGTTGTTCATAAAAAATCATGAAAATCAGGACGTGTTTCAGATTGGTGGTAGAGATGCAATGCCTGAGCATTTACAGCCTGTGTTCGATGGGATGTGCGCAAAATATGCAGAACGTCTGAAGGCAATTGAACCCGTCATTAAGCAACGTGAGGGGATTGTTGATCTATACAAAAACATAATGCATCTAAATCCGGATTTAGAAATTTTTAATGATCCGATCGTTGTAGAAGGAAAGACCTACCGAGTTATCGCAGGAATGAAGCAGTTTACCGTTCAAGAGCAAGGCGAAGGGGTCCAGCATGAACAATTAAGGTTCAGTCGTGAAATAACTCAATACGGAACTAAGAAGATGCTGACTCCCGAGCATATGAGGCCGGTACTAGACGTAATAGCAAGCCGGTTGCAGGCACAATTAGATGAGCTTGAGAAAGCTGAAATGGATGTATTAGATGTCATTTTTGATGATCCGGAACTTCTTGATCATGCCATCACCTTATTGAAAAAAGAGGGTGTTACATTTACCGGAAGTGTTGCAGTTTGGAAAGAAGATGGTGTATTGCATTTGCAAGACAAAAAGTATGCTGGCACAGAGCAGGGGGTCATTAAATTTGCAAGTGACAATTCAATCATGGCAGAAGAAAATAGAGAAAATACTCAATTACTACTTAAAAAAGCTCTTTTTAGTGCCTGCGTACAAGCTTCAGCTTACGATTTGCAGAGTATCAACCTTCTAAGAGAAAGCGTGAGTTTTATGCCTATCTGGCATTTGAATATGCTTAAAGAAGTTTCTGAGGATTTTAGAATTCACTATAAAGGAGAAGCCGGGATTGATATTGGCGGACTTAAACGGGATTATATAGGGAACTTATCTGCTGCTGTTTCAAATGAAAAATCCCTTTTTGGGACGGTAGGATCTCTAAAATTACCCAGGATCGTGAGAACTCAAGAAAAGGGTGTTCTATACTGTAATGCAAAAGAGGCTGAGGCTTATGAAGGTGTCGGTCAGCTATTGTATCGTTGCTATGAGTCAGAGGCGGATGCCTCTAAGTACCACGATGCAAAGCTGATTACAACCGGGAGATTGTTTTCTGACAGCTTATTTAATGCGGCATTAACCTTAAGTAAGACTGAACTTAAAGCACCGAGAGCTAGTAGAGTAGCGGAGTTGAAAATGTCTAAAGCCCTTCTTAAGTACTTTGATAGCAATAGTTCCGCAGAGACAATCAAAAACATGATCAAATGCATCGATTTATTAGAGCCAGGTAAGTTAGAGGCCTCTTTAGTG
>CAZOAX010000113.1:0-6949 GCA_964577735.1 uncultured bacterium | reverse complement strand
CCTCAAAGCTCTTTCGTTCACGCTCTCCCTTGGTGGATTTTTTCGATATTTTGCCAACCTCTATTGATTTTTCAGCCGTGCCCCTTTGCATATTTTGTTTTAAGTCACTTACACTCTTATCTTTAGAGTTTTTAGTTTTAGAGGATGTTTTCTCGACTTTGCCATGATCTTCTGGAATATAAGGTTTATTACCGCTACCTTGAACTGACATAACTCACCCACTTGTTACCAAAGTTAATACTTTTTATTATCAAACTAAATAATTTTATTGTAAATATTATTATTTAATTTATTAAAAACCACAGATGCTGGGAAGGGACACACTTTTTAGGCAAATAGGTGGTGTAGCTTTTTATGGATTGGTGGAGTATAATCAGCTCGCATTAATCCAAGCGGAAAACCCATTATGAAAATATTACTCAAAGACAAATCTTCAGTTGAACTTCCAGACGGGAGCACTGCAAAAGAGCTTGCAGATCAACTTAAAATGAATTCACCAAATCAAGCCTTGGCAGCAAGCATTAATGGGACTACGCGCGATCTTTCCACGCCGCTGAAAGATGGCGATGCAGTTGTATTTTGGAACTTTGATGACAAGGAAGGTAAAGAAGTCTATTGGCATACTTCTGCGCACGTGCTGGCACAGGCGATTTTACGTCTTTATCCGGATGCCAAACCGACAATTGGACCTCCTATTGAAAATGGCTTTTATTATGACTTTGCCAATTTGACTGTTTCGGAAGAGGACTTTCCAAAGATCGAAAAAGAGATGCAGGCCATCATCCAAGAAAACTATGTATCTAAGCGTGAGGTATTTAACTCCAAAAAGGAAGCTTTGGATGCTTTTGGCGCAAATAAATATAAAAAAGAGCTCATTGAGGGCTTTCCGGAAGGAGATGCACTCACTGGTTACCGTCAAGGGGAGTTCTTTGACCTTTGTCGCGGGCCGCATTTGCATAACTTGGGCAAGATTAAGTCTTTGAAGCTTTTGAAGACATCAGGCGCTTACTGGAAAGGTGATTCCAAGAATGAGATGTTGACACGTCTTTATGCGATCACATTTCCCGATCGAGCGCTGCTTAAAGAGTACATCACAACTCAAGAAGAAGCAAAAAAGCGTGACCATAAGATCATCGGACCGAAACTTGGGTTATTTTCACTGAAAGAAGAAGCTCCAGGTATGCCTTTCATTCATCCGAAGGGAATGGTGGTCTGGCAGGCACTTTCTGACTTTATCCGGGAGAAGTTGTCACGCAATGGATATATTGAGATCAAAACTCCATCCATGATGATCCGTGAACTCTGGGAAACATCGGGGCACTGGGCGAACTACAAAGAGAACATGTTCACTTCTCAGATTGAAGAGCGTGACTTTGCGATCAAACCGATGAACTGCCCGGGTTGCATGTTGTACTATAAAGCCGATAGCCATAGCTATAGAGATCTTCCTTTACGTGTGGCCGAGATCGGACAGGTTTGCAGGTATGAACCGTCAGGCTCTTTATCGGGTTTGTTTAGAGTACGCAGCTTCCATCAGGATGATGCACACATCTTCATGAAGCCTGAAGACATTGAATCTGAGATCTTTAATGTGCTTAAACTTGCCGATGAGATCTATAGCACTTTTGCTCTTAAGTACGACTTGGCACTTTCTACACGCCCTGAATCCGGCACGATTGGATCCGATAAGGAATGGGAAAATGCAACAAGTGGTTTGCAAGGTGCTTTAGATAAGTCGGGTCGCGCATATAAGCTCAACGAAGGCGATGGTGCTTTCTACGGCCCTAAAATTGACTTCCATATCCGGGATGCCTTGAACCGCACATGGCAATGTGGAACTGTTCAGCTCGACATGGCCCTGCCCGAGCGGTTTGATCTGGAATATATCGATAAAGACGGCGGCAGAAAACGCCCTGTGATGATCCACCGGGCCTTATTTGGATCGATTGAACGCTTTTTTGGTATTTTGATCGAGCATTTTGCCGGCAAATTCCCACTTTGGCTTTCACCAAGTCAGGTGCGTATTATGAATGTGGCCGACCGTCATGTAGAATATGCCGAAGAACTTGCGAAGAAGATCCGCCTCGAAGGATTCCATGTGGAAGTGGACCATTCCCCTGAATCTGTCAGCAAGAAAGTACGCAATGCGCAACTGGCACAATGTAATTATATGTTGACAATTGGCGATAAAGAAATGGAGAATGGCACTTTTAATCTGCGCACTCGGGACAATGTGGTTCATGGTGAAATGCACCTTGAACCATTTTTGCAAGCGCTGATCAAAGAGAAAAATACACGTTCCCTTAATCCCTCGTTCTAAAGGATAGGTTATGTCGAAAAGAATTTCTGTCAGCAGCTTTAAAGGTGGGACGGCCAAAACCTCAACTGCCTTGCATTTGGGGACGGCTTTAGCCAAATTTCATAAAAAAAATACCCTTTTGATCGATTTTGATGCCCAAGCCAACTTGACTACAGGACTTGGATTTGATCCGGACGAGCACGACAGTTTAGCTGGCGTGCTTCAAGGGGAGACGTCGATTGAATCGGTTATCAAAAAGACGGCTATTCCGAAACTCGATGTCATTCCAGCAGATACCTGGCTTGAACGGGTCGAGGTCTCAGGAAAATTGGCCTCTGATAGATATTCTCATGAGCGCTTAAAGACGATCCTAGACGGTTTGCCTTATGATTACATTGTGATCGATACGCCTCCATCCCTTTGCTGGCTGACAGAATCAGCATTGATTGCCTCCCAGCATACGTTGATCTGCGCGACGCCGGAATTTTACAGTGTCAAAGGGCTTGTCAGGCTGTCTCAATTCATTCAAAGCATCGGAGAGCGCCATCCGCTTGAAATTGCAGGCGTTCTGATGAGCTTCTGGAATCCAAGAGGAAAAAGCAATGACGTTTTCACAAGTGTGATCGAGCAAACTTTCCCGGAGAAGCTGCTTAAGACTAGAGTCAGACGGGATATTGCCGTTTCAGAAGCTTCTGCTATCGGTCAACCGCTCTTTGAGCTCTATCCTGATTCAAGGGCAGCTGACGATTATCGCCTTCTTTGCAAAGAACTTCTAAAAAGGGTGCTCTAACTATGGGTAAGGTCAATTCGTTAATTGCAGCGCGATTAAAATCCCAAGAGCCATCTGCCAAAATGGAACAGATGGCTAAAAAATCCGCTACCGGCGGGTTGACCTCATTCAACGGCCTCTTTCAAGTGTCCGAGCTTTCTCCTTCAGAAAAACAAACGCTGGAAGAGATCTTAACGACCTATGCCAAGCAATCAGATGCTCTTGCAAACGATCTCAAAACCCTTTCTTCGCTGACTTCTGAGATCAAAGCCATCAATCATCAAGCAGCCTTGCTCCACGGGGAACGTCTGAAAAAAGCCCATGCCCTTCTCACGAACTATAAAGAAGGCGCATTTTCAGCATGGTTGATCGCGACATACGGGAATAGACAAACGCCCTACAACTTGATGCAATACTTTGATTTTTATCACTCCCTCCCTGTCCCTCTAAGAGAAAAAGCTGAAGAAATGCCTCGCCAAGCTTTATACACTCTTGCCAGCCGGAGCGGCGATCTCAATGAAAAGATCGAGTTTGTGACGTGCTACCGCGGAGAAACAAAAGCAGAGCTACTTCTCAAGATCCGTGACCTATTTCCTCTTGAAGATTCCGATAAGCGAAAGGAAAACAGAGGGGAAGTGGCGATCAAAGGGCTTGAAAAAATTCACTATCTTTTGATGAAAAAGTCCACCCGCCTTTCCAAAGGGCATAAAGAAACTTTAAAAGAATTACTCACCCAAATACACTCTGTCTTATCTGAAAAGTAAGGACGAAAAATGTTTGGAACAGGTGAACTCATACTGATTTTAGGGGCTATCCTCCTCCTATTTGGCGGAAAAAAACTACCGGAATTTGCAAGAAATTTAGGCCTTGGCATCCGCGAATTCAAAAAAGCTTGCCAGGTAGACCTGGATGAGCCCACAACTCTAGACTATACCAAGAAAAGAACTGACGAGCGCGAATCCAATTTAGATGACTGAGGATATTCATGCTTCTTTTTGGGATCATTTAGAAGAGCTCAGATGGGTCTTTATTCGCGCTCTTGGAGTCATCCTCTCCGGCGTCGTGATCTCCTTTTATTTTGCAAATGACTTGATTCACCTCCTCCTATCTCAAGTGCCCGGCGCAAAAGTCTTCCTATTCAGCCCAATAGAAGGATTTATTGCCGTTTTCAGGCTCTCCTTTTGGCTTAGCTTGCTTGGAACCTCTCCCTATTGGATCTTTGCTATAATCCGGTTTTTGCTGCCGGCATTGCGAAAAAACGAAAGAAGCTGGTTACCTGGATTCTTCTTACTTTCTGCCCTATTTATCAGCCTTGGATTCCTCCTCTGCTTGACTCTTACCCTACCTCTTGCTACCCAGTATCTTTTTGATTTCAACAGGGAAATTGGGGTCAATCTTTGGGGATTTTCAAGCTTTCTTGACTTTACCTTGATGCTCCTATTTTCTCATGGCATCGCCTTTGAGATCGGGGCTGTTTTGTTCTTTCTGATCCATGTAAGAATTTTAGATGGCCATATGCTGGCAAAAAAAAGACGCCACGCTATTGTGGTGTCCCTCGTGATCGGAGCCCTGTTAACTCCACCGGATGTGCTAACTCAGATTTGTGTCGCCCTCCCTCTCATCCTCTTCTACGAACTTGCCATCCTCTACAGCAAACTCCGTCAAAAAAATCTCACCACTGAGCCACTGAGAAGGACCGAACAAATGAAATAGTTTGTTGAATCATTCTGATTAACCTCCACTTCAGAATTTTTTTTGACGTAAGTTGATAATGTTCAAACATTTGAATAAATTCAACACAGAGGCACAGAGACGCTGAGACACAGAGAAAATGCTCCCTCTCTGTGTCTCAGCGTCTCTGTGCCTCTGTGTTGAATTTATAACACCCGTTATTTTACGTGGATGTGAACGAGGTCATTGCGGTCGTTTTCATCCAATTTCATTCGCCACTCGTCAGCAATGGAGTTGAAATCTTCAAGCAAGTTGTGAAATCTGATCTGGTTTAATGTGTTATAAGCACCTTGATAGTGGAGGAAAATCTCAAAATGTTCTTCGTCCACTTCGAGTGATGTCTTAATTGGTGCATGAGGGAAAACGTTTTTCATGGTCAGGCATTTTCTGACGCTGGCAGGAATGTAGTTGCCGCCTTTATAAACGCTTGATGAGAGGAGGAATTGGGAACCATGGTCCAAAACGCTCATGGTAAGAGGGACACCATCGTAATTGAAAGAAACTGACGGCTGACCAGTAAGATCCTGAAATAGCTTCTGGATTTCTTTATGAATAATCATGGAATCCTCTTCTTTAGGTGTTTCCGTTTACTCAATTTTCATGCCAATGGGATCAATCCCTACACTTACTAGTTTAACCGATTATAATTTAAAATTAAATAACAATTAATACTTCCTAATTAACTTATAATTACTCTTACCTTGAAAATAGATCTCCGTTTGTTGATTTATATTATATATCCCGTATTCATTATATGTTTTTTCAGCCTGCCACATCGCTTGGGCTTCAGCGCCCTTAAGGTCGCACTGAGAAATTTTATCTATAAGCGCCTTTCTTATTGAAGAAAGACAACTCGCGTGCATTCTCGGTTTAAGATCCAGCAGCACATGAAGCTTGCACTCCTCAAGAAAACCCGGCAGTAACAGCCTGCCAGGGGAGTCTCTTAGGTGGATGGCCTCAAAAGCTGACACTAAACTGATCTCGAGTTTTTTTAAATCCAATACTTGATAAGCGGATAAAATATTTTGCGTTAGCTCTTCTTTTAACTCCTGAATGAGCAGAAAAAAAACTGTTCGAGCTTCCAACTGGTCCGGTTCTGTAAAAATTCCATCTCGCGAAACCGCTTTGGTCATTTCCTTACCTTTCAACGCCATGATCATGAGTTCATGGTAGGATTTTGCCTGCGGCAAGTGCCCCAATTGCCCAGCTATCATTAAATGTGAGAAAACCTGTGGGTTAATGCTACCATCTTGATTAAGAGCGCATTTCCAGGCAAAATCCTCCAAAGTTTCAAAGGACTTTTTTCCGATCTGCATGCACATAATTTCAAGCGCACGCATTTCATTTTCGATATTAAATGCAAATCGACTGGGAGTAAGAGGAGAGGGGGTGCAGGGCTGCTTGCATAAACCTATAAGCAATTCCACAATGGGGTGGGCTTGGACCAAGTCCACATCAGAGAGCTTATCCCCATCGCTTGTCCAAAGGATGGAATTTAAAGGATGATAGGTCCTTTCTATCAGGGAAACAGCCCGCTCTTTTCCAAGCCTTCTTGGCATCATCACTCCATAATGCTCGCGTTCTTCCAGCCTTGATTGAATTTCACCGAAAGCCTCGTTGGGAGCAATCAATAGAGTGACCCCGGGCTCATTTTGAATGGAGAACCGCATGGAACAGTCTGGTTTATTCCCCGGATTGACTAAACATGTATCGATGACATAATCTTTGCCTTGTACTTTAAAAATATCCCCTTTCTTTGTCTTTTTTCTTACCTTCATCCAATAAGGATCAGGCTCATAAAACAGGGTACAGCCAAGATCATAAAATTTTAATTCCAGGTTTGCTATATCCCAGTGAAACATACCTGCAAGCACACTTAAGTACCGGTGCAACGAATGCACTTGCACATAGGGATTTTTTTTATTCCCTCGGAACGTAGCCACATCCATTGATTTTGCATCTTCAAGAGCCTTGAACCATGCCTCGATCACATCCGTTTCTTTAGCATTCAATTTTTGGTCTTGATCAAGCTTGGAAAGCACTTTTATGGGGACAGGAATCCCGGTGGTCAATTCCAAGTTTTTTGCTTTTGCAACCATTTTAGCGTAGGTAAAATAAGAGAACAGTGACTCTCTATCCAAACTCTCGTT
>CAZOAX010000112.1:0-6975 GCA_964577735.1 uncultured bacterium | reverse complement strand
TGGCCTGCCATTTCAAATAATCGACTTTTTCCGGGCCATATTGACTGACAAGGTATTGACCGTATGCAACACCTGCATCTGACATCGCTTGATCCGTTGCAAGCGGACTTTTTCTATCAACGAGCATTAGCTCATTGTTAAGGAGGATGATCCGGTATTTGCAATCCAATGGGGACGCATGCTCTTTAGCTTTTAAAAATGGCTCAAACCTTTCAAATGCCAAAGTAGCAAGCTTTGTATAAGAATCAGCATAATGGGATGGCTCACAAATCAGGGGAGCCTTCGCGCGGACGCCTTTTTTATACTCTTTCGGTGAGATCAAACCAAATTTATCAGTAGAATCGGTTAAAACTTGGTAATTATGACGGCTTGTAGTACTAGGCAGGATTTTTTTCCATGCACGCCTTGCTTTAGCACGTGTTTTATCATGTTTTGCAGAAGCATACCAGGCACTTTCAATCACAAATTCTTTAGATTTTAGTTTAGGCGTCTTATGAAAGAAGATGATACGTAAAAATTTTAGAATGCTGGAATGCCAGACTTCTCTTTCCTTTTCGACGATCTTCCACTTGCGCCCTGCATGCGTAAACCTGATCGTCTTAAATTCTTTATCCGGATGTTTATTGCATTTATGCACATAGCGCATCGCAGCTTTTTCCGATAAGTTAAAGGCTGTTTCGGCCTTTAAACCGGAATCTTCCACATGAAATTTCGATTGAATCGCTCCATCGGTCTTTAAAAAGAATGACCGATCTCCTGCTCTTCCAACTGAATAATTATCTATGCTCATTGCGCCTAAATTATTTTTTATAATAATTTTATCACAACAAGCAAATAAATAGATGATTAATTAAAAAATCTTAACAAATCTTTTTTCATCGATCTTCTAATTGTATCGTTATAATACATCATATGTCCGGCCGGATATAAAAACTGGTCAACACGGGATAACTCTTCCGGGTTCAGCCCTATATGAGAGATCGAAAACTCTGTCGCGCCGTAAGGAGTGGCCAGATCATAGAGTCCGCTCATAAATACGACTTTTAATTTCGGATTCTGGGCCATTAAATGGCGCATTTCCTTCAATCCGGAAGCATATTGGTTCCCTTTGCCCCAATTCCATGGAGAAAGCGGGACTAAAACGTGGTAATCCATCACTTTTGGCCATTTCAAATCTTGCAGGAGATATTGCGTAAAGGCAGATGTCATAGAACCAAGTACGGCATCTAAACTGGGGTCGTAAGATGAGTAAACATCGCTTTCTTTTGAATCGATCCCGACTACTCTCCCATCAAAACGCCCGATCACTTGACCTCGGGTTTGGAGCAACTCTTTAATAAAGCGGTAGGGAGGGATGCGTAAATCCATTCGCATGATCAATTCAGGAGATAAGCTTGTCAAATCTGAGAGCTTCTCCGCAACTGCTCGTTTTTCATCCAGATTGATCTTATCACCAAGAAATAAAGCGTGTGCGTAGCTTGAAGCTGCAAAATTCTCCGCCTCTTTTAAAATAGCACTGAGATCCCCAGTGATCTTATGGTGATAATGGGCAACTGCTGCCATCGATGGCAAAAAAAGCAAATACGGCAGATCATTGCACCCGCCGGTCATGATCGTCTGCATGTCCATCCCAGGTGATATAAACAGCATCCCGTTTAAATAATAGCCGTGATCATCATGCAGCTTATAGGCAGCTTTGGAGGCTCTAAGACCCCCATAACTTTCACTCACAAAGTACTTCGGCGAATCATATCGTTTATATTGCCCTGTAAACTGCCGGACAAAATCGACCATCGCTTGCACATCTTCATCTACGCCATAAAGATCTGCTGTGTTGGCACCCGGAGCAAGCCGGCTAAATCCTGTCGAAACTGGATCGATAAAGACCATATCGGTTTGATCTAATAGAGACGATTCATTATCGACAAGTGCATAAGGAGGGTCCTGAAAAACAAGATCCTCTCCTTTAATTCTTTTCGGTCCCATAAATCCAGCGTTCAACCATACCGATGCAGCACCAGGCCCCCCATTAAAACAAAACGAAAGCGGGCGATTGTCACCTTTTACAAAATAAGCAGTGTAACCTATCTCTGCACGATCCTTCCCTTCTTTATCTTTCAAAATTAGAGTCCCGGCAATCACTTGATAATTGAGCTGGTTTAAGCTACCAGATGACTCCACATAAGTTTCTTGTAAAGGATCTGCAAATAACAATACGGGAAGTAATAAAATAAATAAAATCATATATTTTCACTTAAAATAAGGTGTGCACCGGCTTGTTTCATCTCTTCAAAAGCTACGATAGAGTCCCCGGCAAGAAGATCGATCCCGCGGCACCCATCTACTACAACATAAACATTAAAGTTTAAATGGCAAGCATCTAAACACGAATATTTCACACAATAATCAGTCGCAAGCCCAAGAACATAAAGAGTATGGATCTTATTTTGCTTTAAATAATCCTCAAGCCCTGTGCTCCGTCTTCTTTCATTATCAAAAAAGGTGCTGTAGCTATCAATGACGGGGTCTACCCCTTTTTCAAAGACTGCATCGAGTTTTGCACTGTCAAAGCCTTTATGAAACTCAGCTCCATGCGTATTTTGAACACAATGCTTTGGCCAAAGTATTTGAGGCACCCCATCCAGTTCGATCAAACTACCCTCCGGAAGCTGATGCGTTGAGGCAAAACTCCCATGATCTTCCGGATGCCAATCCCTTGTGGCAACGATTTTATCAAACGGCAACCGGAGTAGTTTGTTAACAACAGGCAGGATCTCATCCCCATTCTTAACAGCAAGGGCGCCACCCGGCATGAAATCATTCTGAATATCTACAAGCAATAAAGCGGTCATTTTTTCTGTCTGAGATTTTTAATCAAACGTACCTTTTCTTCATGGATCGTTTTTTCCATTCCGACAGTGTATTGATGCGGGTTCAAAAACCGTTGAATATTTTTAGGAAAGGCCTTTAATTGTGTTTTTGTACGCTCTCTAATACTGGCAAGCGGAGGTGCTTTATAGACCTTTTCTCCCTCACGGAAGATGGGAATTAAAAGATCTTCAAATGAGGTTCCCGCAGGAATGATCTTATCTCTTGTGGGATCTAATGGATCGATCAACTGACAATCCCCTTTGATCGGATGGGCCTCATCATAGATCGCATCGGTAAAATAACCGGCATCATTTTTAAATCGTCTGACTTGTAAAATTCCGGGATTGGAAACTTTAAGCATCTGCTCTGAGAGCTTTAATGTATAGCGCCACTCACCATCCTGCTCTCTGATAGCAGAAAGCTTGTACACTCCATCCAACGCTTTCTGGTCTTTGCCGGTGACTAAATTGGTGCCGACGCCCCAGACTGAAATTTTAGCTCCTTGCCGCTTCATATCACTGATAATGATTTCATCCAGTTCATTACTTGCATAGATTTTTGCATCTTGGAATCCAGCTGCATCTAATAACTTTCTTGCCTCAATACTCAAGTGGGCTAAGTCCCCAGAGTCAAGCCTAATTCCAAGCAGCTTCTTACCTTTGGCTTTTAGTTCATTACCTACAACAATTGCTTTTTTTACCCCTTCAAGCGTGTTATAGGTATCGACAAGAAAAACGCAATGATCAGGTAAACTTTCCGCATAGCTTTCAAAAGATTCCAGCTCATCATCAAAGGCCATGATCCAACTATGAGAATGCGTACCTTTAACAGGTATCCCATACAATTTTCCTGCAAGGGTATTGGATGTGGCATCACAACCTCCAATATAAGCGGATCTACTAGCCGTTAAGGCTCCATCAATCCCTTGCGCCCGTCTTAAACCAAATTCAAAAACAGAATCCCCCTCAGCTGCAATACACACGCGGGCGGCTTTTGTTGCAATCAACGTCGGAAAATTGATGAGGTTCAGGAGCGGACTTTCAAGCAGTTGACACTGCAATAGAGGTCCTTGCACGCGCAATAAAGGCTCGTATGGGAAAACAACCGTTCCTTCCGGAATCGCATCAATAGAACAAGTCAACTTTAGATTTTTCAAGTAATCAAAAAAACCATCTGAAAACAAAGGCTGCTCTTCTGAATTCTTCAATGAACGTAAATATTCAAGATCTGATTCTTCCACTTTGAAATTTTCAATGTAGTGCATAGCAGCTTCAAGACCAGCTGTTACAGTAAATCCCCCATTGAAGGGTGGTTTACGAAAAAAAAGATGGAAAACAGCTTCCCGTTTATCCAGGCCAGCTTTCCAATAAGCATAGGCCATGGTGATTTGATAAAAGTCAGTGAGGAGGGATAAATTCATTTAAGCAGTGCTTCTTTTTCGTGTTCAAGCTCGCGTACTTTTTCCTCATTGACCTCAGACGCTTCCATCTCTTTTGCAAATTCAGAATAGTTAGCCCGAAAAGCGCCCATGCTATTGATCTCATCATCCATTGCTCGCTTTTCATGCTGAGTAATTTCTTTCTCGATTTTTTCAAGGCGCTCATTCACGCGATTTGGCACATCAGCCGGCGGCCTTGGATGTCTGTCTTCTGCTGTGCATCCTGCGAGAACACACGTTAAAATAAGCAATTTTTTCATGGTCGACCTTCATGGTGGAATCACCCCATTTTTTCACAAGACGAGATAAATTGCATTAATGATATGCTGATCTTTTTTAAGGAGGCTATATGCATAAGCTTTTTATTTTCATCTGCTTGATCCCTTTTCTATTATTTGCAGAGCAGGGTTTGCTTAAAAAAAATCTAGCAAGCGCAGAATCAGGCGATTTCGTTGTCATTGCTCAAGGAAGCTCCTACACTCTTTTTCACATCCTTTCGAATCAACCGCCCATCCTTACAGTCGAAGAAATTACCATTCCGGCAGCCATTGCCTGCAACTCTGTACCATCCTGGCGCTCTTGGGTCGCAAATAACGCCCCCCAAAACACCTCCTGGGTTCAATATCAAATCGATCTATCTAAAGACGAGATCAGAAACTACTATTCCTACACTAAGAACGGCTACTTCACCATGCCTGAGGCCGATAACTTTCTTGCCGTCTTACTGAAACTCAATTTGGAACCCGTTCCCTATCAAATGCGTAAAAAGGTAGGCCCACCTCAAAGAGGAGCTCCTTCTGAACGCAACTTGTGGCAACCCAAGATGATCGTCGACGGACAGCAAATGACCGGCGTCACATTTGATGCCTACTCCACAGTTTGGCCAAAAGACGGCGGCCCCATCTCAGGCAAAACGATCGAAGTTTACCTTCCTCATGATGCCGGGCAGTATCCCGCCTATTTTCCCTACTGGCTCCAATCCAAGGGAACCGCCGGCCAGGCCAACGTCCGCGTCATCGACTCTGGCAAACACCTCCCCTCCCCCCACAATCAACCTTAGCCATATTTACAAAAATTAAACGCTCGTGCGCAGCCTCCGGCTCGCACTAAAGGCGCAGAGACGCAGAGCCTTCGGATGTAAAAGCTTCTAATCCTTGAAGAAGAAAGTTCCTTTCTTCTTCACAGAAGTTTTTGCGCTCGAAACGAGCGCAAAAAGCTGGACTTTCGTGAATGATGACGTGAGTACCACCGAAGGCTTTGCGCCTTTGCGCCTTTAGTGCGTGCCGCAAGGCTACGCACGAGCGTTTAATTCTGTAGTAGATATTCTAGAAGGTGTTGCGCGAGTTGATGTCTCCGCCAAAGAGATGTTGTTGGGACCTTGGTTGAAAGCAGGGCGCAAGTATATCAGATCCATATTGAGCTTTTTCTATGGATGCATACAGCTTTCTTCCATCACGCGGTTTAATTAGTCCGTAGATAGACGCAGCCTCAAGTCCAATGAAAGAAACAGGCTGCGTGATGACCCTTAAACCATCTATTGAAGTTTCTAAACAATTGGTTGAAAAACATTGATTTCGCCCCTCTTCCGACCAAAAGCGATATCCTGATGAAACTATAGCTACGCGATAGGCCATATTCCCAATCGCACATGGAATGTGAACAAAAGGCGTTCCTATAGCGAGAAGAATACACTTAAATTTAATAACCGATTTTGATTCGTTGAGATATTTTTTACCGGTGCTCCGATCAATGACAAATTTGGGATTGCCACCAAGATAGGCTTCCCCCATATAGTCCACATCCCAGCGGTTAATGGGTTGAAAATCTTTTATAGTTATGCTCATTTTTCACAGTCCTTTTTTACGATTGTATTCCAAATTTCATAAACTATGAACATTTTCCCGTGAGGAAAATTCCTTAAGTTTCTTGTGCTTAGTTCTTTTTGAAAACCTTCGGAATCTCTAAATTAAGTCATTGCATTTCAATCATTTACGATCATTCATATTGTATATAATTAATTTTAAAGTGTTTGCGTTTATGTGGGGATTCCCCTGTGCATAACTTATTTTACCGACAATCCACTTACACTTTTCCCACAGAATAAACAGCTTATTTTGATGACTTTAGCAAAAATGACGTACATTTAACGTACAATGAAATTTTTATTAACATTTGAATGGAATCTAACCTTCTGCGATGATCTCTTTTTTTTAAAGAGGTTGACCATGTCCCTATTTTCCATCCGATATCGCTTAAACCATTGTAGAAACGTATTACAGCAAACTTATAAGCTGTATCAAGCGCAAGGAAAACCTCCCTTTATCAAAGAAAAACTCATCGCTCTTGAAGATGCGATCAATCGTGGGGACAGGAAAGAGGCGGACTTATTAACAAGGAACCTTGAAAAGCAATCGAAAAAAACCTTTCATAAATCCTGGTTTGTTTACGGTTTAGAAGTTGCCGGAGCCTTGTTATTTGCACTTGCCGTCGCAACAGTGATCCGCCAATCCTGGTTTGAACTTTATGAGATTCCAACAGGTTCGATGCGCCCGACGTTTAAAGAACAAGACCACCTGACAGTCTCTAAAACTCAATTTGGGATCAACGTTCCTCTCCAAACTGAGCATTTTACATTTGATCCAAAACTTGTTCAGCGTAATAGCACA
>CAZOAX010000111.1:3418-6976 GCA_964577735.1 uncultured bacterium | reverse complement strand
CATAGAAGGCAAGCCCGGCAACCTGTCCATTGATGCGACGCATCTCATTAGATTCATCTTCTGATGCATGACCACCACTTACTTTTGCCCATTCATTTTTCCACTGGTCGCCATTAAAGAGAGGTGCCCAGAGTGCGACACAATTCACAGCCCCAGATTTAGCTGAGCTCATGACGGCCACAGCACCGCCAAGCGATCTTCCAAAGACACCGATGCGACTCGTGTCTATTCTCTTTTCAGTTTGAAGATACTTTAGGGCTGCAAGTGCATCAGCTACCTCCCCCATCAGGGTCATTTCAGAAAAGGCTCCTTCGCTGTCTCCAGAGCCTCTAAAATCAAAACGGAAAACCGCGATATTTTCCTTTATCAGAGCTTCTGCAAGCTCGACATACACACGGTACCTGCCAGTTTTATGACCACCAAGTCCATGGCAGATCAACACGCAAGGTGGATTCTTCACCCCCACAGGCAAGTGAAGAATTCCAAAGATTTTTTGCCCTTCGTTTGTTAAAACGACGGATTCTCGTATTTCAGTTGTTGTCATTCCTTACTTTTAACATTCTGGAACGTTAACGGCAAGTCCCCCAAGTGAAGTTTCTTTATAAATGGACTTCATGTCATTTCCAGTCGCGCGCATAGTTGCAATTACTTGATCAAGTGAAACGCGATGGATCCCATCTCCGCGAAGCGCGAGCATAGCCGCATTGATCGCCTTGACAGCACCCATAGTATTGCGTTCGATACAAGGAATTTGAACAAGACCCATAACAGGATCGCATGTCAGCCCTAAATTATGTTCCATTCCAATTTCAGCGGCATTTTCAATTTGTTCGTTTGTGCCACCCAAGGCAGCTGTTAAACCTCCGGCTGCCATCGAACAGGCAACGCCCACTTCCCCCATGCATCCCATTTCAGCAGCAGAGATCGAAGCACCCTCTTTATATAAGATCCCCATCGCTCCGGCAGTTAACATAAATCGGACGATGCCATCTTCAGTAGAATCTTTGATAAAATGGGTATAATATTTGATCACAGCGGGAATGACGCCAGCAGCTCCATTAGTTGGCGCTGTGACAACACGTCCGCCGGCTGCATTTTCTTCGTTGACCGAAAGCGCCCAAAGACTGACCCACTCAAGCAGTTCAGCAGGATTATTGATATTGGATTCAGCTTCTTTGGTCAAATGCTCCAAAAGAGATTTCGCTCTTCTACGCACATTGAGCCCGCCTGGCAAAATCCCTTCCTGCGTACATCCGCGATCGATGCAATCTTTCATCACTTGCCAAATGTTCAAAAGACCTGCTTTCACTTCCGCTTCCGTTCTCCAAGTCTTTTCATTTTCCATCATCAAATCCGGGATCGTGAAATTATTGTCCCGGCAAAGCACTAGAAGCTCTTCAGCAGTTTTGAAAGGATAAGGTAATACATGCTGATTTTTGATTACTTTATCGTTGTGACTTGCGCTCTCATGATCAACTACAAAGCCGCCGCCAACAGAGTAATAAACAAGGCATAAAAGCTCTCTTTTTTGATCATTATACAGTGTAAAGCGCATCCCATTCGGGTGATACGGGAGTTGATGCTCCATATGGAATAAAAGATCTTTCGCTTCATCAAACTCAATGACGTGTTTCCCAAACAGATTTAGCTTCTTTTCGTTTCGGATCATATTAATGATCGGAATCACCTGGTTCGGATCCACCCCATCTGGAGTCTCACCAATCAACCCAAGCATGACAGCAAGATCTGTCCCGTGCCCCTTGCCTGTCAAAGCAAGCGATCCATATAGATCGATTTTAATCCGCACCGCTTGCTCAATTAATCCTTTTTTATCCGCTTCTTTGATGAAAGTAAGGGCAGCTCGCATAGGGCCTACCGTATGAGAACTGGATGGGCCAATCCCAATTGAAAATAAATGAAACGTGCTAATTGCCATAAGTACCTAGTTATTAGTCTTGAAAAGTTTAACCCAAACATGCGATTCTAGAAAAGCTATTATGATCGAACAAAAACCGTGCCAGACAGTAGATCCTATCCACGCAACTAAAACTGCCTTTCTATGGACACGTCTTTTAAGCGTTCCGTTCTGGGTTTTACTCAACATTCTCCCCATTATTTTATATAAGGACTTGAAGATCAGTGCTTGGCTTGTCATAGCCATGACAGTCATCAAGCCGGCATCTGCCCTCTTTGCCTCTTACTGGAGTTCCTGGATCCACGAGCGGCAAGACCGCCTTGTGACAAATATCCTTCTTGCCAATGTGATCCGTTACATTCCTTTTCTTTTCATGCCTTGGATAGAGTCCCCTTTCCTAATTATAGCGGCTTTTGGCATTTATATGATGCTAAGCCGTGGGGTGATGCCCGCCTGGATGGAAGTTTTCAAGCTAAACCTCGACCCGCGGTCAAGAACGACAACATTTTCTATTGGAGCTGCACTCGATTATTTTTTTACAGCCCTACTACCTGTTGCGCTCGGACTTATCCTCGATGATTTCCATCAATCCTGGCGAATCCTCTTTCCTATTTCGGCCGGACTTGGATTACTCTCCACACTTTTCATCCTGAAACTGCCAAAACACACGATTGACCTTGCAAAAGCCTCCCTCATCCAAAAATTCTGCATCAAAAACGAGATCATCAAGCCTTGGCAAGAAACTCTTAAAACACTGAAAGAATCATCAGGCTTTATGCACTACCAGATTGGATTCTTTCTCGGCGGCGCCGGGCTCATGATGATGCACTCAGTCATCCCACTGTTCTTTGTCGATACACTTAGCCTTACCTACACCAAGCTTATGATCGCACTTGGCGTCTTCAAAGCAATTGGCTACGCCCTCGCCTCCCCTTTCTGCGTCAATCTCTTCGACAAATGGAGTATCTACCGCTTCAGCTCCTACGTTTCCCTCGCCTTCGGCCTCTTCCCGCTCCTCCTCATCGCAGCCGAAGTCAACATCTCCTTCATCTATATCGCCTACTTTCTCTACGGCTTTACCCAAGCCGGAAGCGAATTAAGCTGGCATCTATCCGGCCCCATCTTCTCCCGCGACCAGGAAAGCACGCCTTACAGTACAGCCAACATTCTCCTTGTCGGCATCCGCGGCTGCATCGCCCCTATCCTCGGCGCCGTCCTCTTTCACTACACCAATTCCACCACGGTCCTTTTAGCCGGCTCCCTCCTTTGCATCTTCTCCTATAATTACCTCGTTCATTATTCGAAACAATCTCTTATTTTCCAAAAATAAGTTATTTGGCGACATAGCAACGAAAAAGAAGTCTAATTTACCTCTAAAACATTCCAATTTAGATCATAGCTTGTGCTTCAACCTTTAATTGGATTCTGAAGGATCACTTTTTTCTCGATCAGATCTGCGATCTCACGAAAAGCCGTCGCTCGGCTTACTAATGGAAGCAGGACATCTGTCTCCCAAACAAAGTTCGGCCATTTAGGTTGCTGCCAAATCCACCTCATTAATCACCTCACATTCTGAAGCGATTAGGACAGGTAATCGCTTCATCTGACCAAAATTACAAAATAATTAGATTTTCTTGTTTGCT
>CAZOAX010000111.1:0-3408 GCA_964577735.1 uncultured bacterium | reverse complement strand
TGTTTGCAGGATTTTAGACGTTCAAGCACTTTAAATGCGTCTAACTTATCTAATGTTTTGAGGTAAGCAGTTGTAAAGTCGTCCAGCTTTCTTGTTAGAGTGGCACCGAGATCGGATTCTTTCAATGAATAGGCTTTAACAAGAGCCGTTTGGATCAAGTCATGATCAGGCTCATATGTCGATCTTTCCAGTAGTTTTGCCATTTGTTCAAGACTTGAAATTTGCTCGAAGGCAAGCCATGTTTTATATAAGCGTACTACTTGCATAACGTCTAATTCCACAATCGAAAAATAAGCTAAAACACCTGTGGTGGGGCTGACCCAGCTGCAATTACCGGTGGTTTGTCGATCAAGAGTAGACATGAACCCTTGAAGCACTTCATCTTGATCCGTTGTGTAAAAGTTCAGTTTTTCAGAGAGTTCTTCACACATTAGTTTGCCATATTGCTCAAGTGAGTCTTCTTCGCGAATGACTTTCTTTTTCCTGATCCTATCGATAGTTTCAACAGTAAGGGCATTTCGGTCATAATGAAGATACTGAATCGGGAATTTAAAACCTCGATCACAGAGAACGAAGCGATCTTTCCATATCAATAGTGTTCCCACATGCTCTTGTGGCCCTACATCTATAAAAATGGGCTCGTCTTCTTTAATAAGATTTAAAAGCTCCTCATCTGTACAGCACGTAGAGGCTCTTTTAAACATCTTCTGCAAAGGTTCAAAATCTTTTATGTGATTAGGAAATAGAGTTTTGAAAGATTCAAGATTCTTATCCATTTGGTGATACCACATCGCCGTGAAACCGCCAGTTAGCTTCATGGTTGTTTTAGAATTTCGATTAGTTAAAGTTGAATTTCCTGATAAATGCCAAGCATGTGCAAGTTGCTTCCGATACTTTATTTCCTTACTACGTATTTTCAATTCAGGCTTATGCTTATATATAAGGTCCAGCATCTCACGATATCCAGAAGCTCGCCATTGCTTAACACAATCCAGAACAGAATCTCCAAGTTCATCGAAAATATCGATTGAAGCCCCATGAGCGATTAACTTTTCAAAGCTGGCTAATTCTCCTGTATAAGCTGCATGCATAAGCACAGTTCGACCCTTTTGACCTATTTGATTCAATTCAGCTCCAGCTTTAACCAACAACTCAAGAGAAATAAGATCTTTTCTTTTAATAGCGTACCAGATAGGTGATCGAAGATCTACATTGGCCCCCGCATTGATCAGCGCTTCAACAATGTGATGATGGCCACAAGCAATTGCATATAATAACGCTGTTTGACCTAAGTCATCCTGGCCATTTAGATCAGCCCCCTCTACAATCAACTTATTTAATAGGATGAGATTTCCTTTATGGCTGGCTAACCTTATCAATTTGGATGTATCATTTGCGTGATTAAGATCTGCGCCATGCACTAAAAGCAAATCGAAAATTTCAGGGAAATCCGAGGCGTATGAAAGTGGAGTACATAAACCATTGTTTTTAGCATTGATATCCGCCCCTCTGTCAATTAACTCCTGAGCAACTTCTTTATGCCCACCCTCTATAGCAAACATAAGAGGAGTAGAATTGTTTTTATCCCTCTTATCCACCTGGGCTCTTGCTTGAAGCAAAGCTTTAACAAGATGAATATCCCCTTTGGATGCAGCCAGCATGAGAGGCGATCTCGCAAATTCATCATCAGGATCGACACTATCTGGATCAATATTGCCTTGGTGAAGGATACGGGCCACAACGAAATTGTCAGAACATTCTGCCGGGATGCGTGTAATAAATTTGGATAGCCCAGCTTTTGATTCTTCATTTTTTAAAAAAGGAATGGCCTGATCGAAAAGTCGCTGCCGCTCTGTTAACTCAAGAGCAAAGAACTCTTCCTTCGGTCGATTAACAATAAGATTCCAGGCATTTTGAGACAAATCCGATGAAATAGACATAGATAGACCTAGACTTTTATCATAATAATATCAAAATCACACATTTTTTATTAAGTTAATTAAAAAATTAACTTAATAAAGCCAATACAATATTTGAATCTAGACAAAACAAACAAGCTTGCCGACACCTTTACCTAGAATCTTCATAAAATCTTAATTAAATTATGTTACAATGTTGAAAATTTAAAAAATATTATTCTCAATTATATAAAATGGATAAAAATGAGCTATATCAATAGAAATGCACCGACTCAAAGGCAAATACAGCCTCAGGCAACTTCTGGTCAAACCAATAAAAACAATAAACCTATAAACAACAAATCCAGATACGGCCAAAATACAAAACTAAGCCAGGAGCAGTGCCTTAAAATAGAACAGCTTATTTTGTCGATTACATCTTCAAAAAAGATGGTAGTTAGCACTTACAACTCAAGAAGTATTTGCTCGATCATCGCCAAGAAAAACTTCGAGGAATCATTGCAGTATATCGATGATCAAGAATGTTCTCCAACCATATTTATTTATAATAATATATTAAATAAACCAACTGAGTGGAAATTCACGCACCTCTTTTTTCAAAAAATCCCAGACAATCTGAAAAACACCTGCACTTATAATACCTATTTAAAATGGTGCGGAAAAAATGGACAATTCGATGAAGCCAAGGCCGTATTTGATTCGTGCGTAAAGAAAGGCCTTGCCGATACTTTTACCTATAACATCTTCCTGGATGCTTGTGGAAAAAATGGACGATTCGCTGAAGCGAAGAAAGCTTTTGAATTATCTATAACAAACAAAATCACGGATGTTATCATCTATACAAGCTATATAAATGCTTGCGGAAAAAATGGACAATTCACTGAAGCAAAGAAAGCATTTGATTCGATCATAGAAAAAGGACTTGCCAACACTACTTCCTATAACAGTTACATAGATGCTTGCGGAAAAAATGGTCAATTCGCTGAAGCGAAGAAGGCGTTTGATGCGAGCGAAGAAAAAGGCCTTGCCAACTCTATCACCTATAGCAGTTTCATAGGTACTTGCGGAAAAAATGGTCAATTCGCTGAAGCGAAGAAGGCATTTGAATTAGCTGTAACAAACAACTTTATTAACATCTTCACCCTTGGCAGTTTCATAGATGCTTGCGGTAAAAATGGTCAATTCGCCGATGCGAAGAAAGCATTTGAATTAGCTAAAATAAACAAGCTTGCCGATACTGTCATCTATACAAGCTTTATAAATGCTTGTGGAAAAAATGATCAATTCGCTGAAGCGAAAAAAGCATTTGAATTAGCTAAAATAAACAAGCTTGCCAGTACTATAACCTATAACATTTACATAGATGTTTGTGGAAAAAATGGACAATTCGATGAAGCGAAAAATGCATTTGAATTAGCTATTACAAACAAACTCGCCGATACTTTTACCTATAACAGTTACATAGCTGCTTGCGGAAACAATGGACAAT
>CAZOAX010000110.1:0-7009 GCA_964577735.1 uncultured bacterium | reverse complement strand
GGCTTTTTCAAGATTGGAGCAATTGGGTCTTCCTGGAATATATAGATTAGTTGCCCATGACATGAAGCACGTCCATTCGTAAAATTTTGGTTAAACACGTACCACAGTGCTCACAATTTATGCAACAGGTTAGAGATGTTTGCGGCAAAATGCGGGGTTTGATAAGGTGACCTTTATGGACAAACATATTCACGATTTTTATCGATGCTGCTCAGATGACACACCAACAGGGCATTTTCATGCTGTAATCAGTTTACATGACAGCAAGCGTTCCTGGGAAGAATTACATGCACAATGCCCTAAGCTTTGCCGTGGCTGGTTTGAGCTTGCTGCATTACCGGCCACTGATCGGATTGAGTTTACAAGGGATTTTTGGGTTTCTCAGCTTCCTTTTCATCCTGGAATGGCAGGGTTTTTGGAAAAGTTTTTTTCCAGCATTGATGATGTCCGTGTGTTTATCGTACAAAATAAGTTTGATGACCCTTTTGAGGCACATCTTGTGTATAGCTTAAAAGAGGGGAATGGTTTTTTCCGAGGCTGCTGTCCCGCTAGTGAATCTGATCTCACGGCTTTGAAGCAAGATTTTCCTTCGATTATTTTTCCGGAAGAGTATTTTGCCTTTTTGAAAATACATAATGGCTTTTCAAAGACCACGGATTCAGGGATTTTAAAGACGAGTGAAGTAAAAGAGAATTATGAGTATCTGCAAAGTTTGATTGCATCTAAGGAAGAAGTCTTGAAGAGTGGACATGATACAGTCGACCCTACTCATCTGATCCCATTTTATAAGTCTTTTGATATGCCCTTTTTCCAGTGCTTTTTTACCGATTGGTACCCACGTACAGAGATGGGAAACGTCTATTATTCGAATGCGACCAATTCCATTTCCAATCTTAATCAAAAAGAATCCAGCACAGAGAACATGGCATTTACGACCTTTGCCAAATGGCTAATGTTTTATCTTGAAGCTGTTTCCTAAACTCTTTATGATTCCTGCAAACTTGTAGGAACATCCTTATGTACCTTGTTGAAGATCTGTTCAGGAATCATAGTGAGCGGCTTTTGCTGGAAGTAATAGCAGGGCATGAAGGGCTCAAAAAACCCATTAAAGTTCCAGAGGCACAGCGGCCGGGATTAAGTCTTTCCGGTTATTTAAAAAGTCACACCAGTAAGCGTATTTTGATCTTCGGCAAAGTCGAAATTGAATATTTGCGGGATCTGGACCCGAAAACAAGGATTCAAAGACTTGCTCCTCTTCTTCATGCTGATACGCCTGCTGTCGTGATTGGAAGGCGGTATCGTCCACCGAAAGAGCTCATCCAGCTATGTGAAGAAAATGGGATCCCTGTTTTAAGGACAGCTTTGAGCACAATGAATATTCTGAGCAAGCTGATCATGCTGTTGCATGAAGAGTTTGCGCCAAGTACATCGAGACATGGAACCCTTGTAGAGGTATTTGGTGTTGGGGTTCTGATTGAAGGGGATTCTTCAGTGGGTAAAAGTGAGGCTGCCCTTGGGTTGATCGAGCGAGGCCATCGGTTGATCTCAGATGATATTGTGAAGGTCAGAAAACGGGATGATAACTACCTGGAAGGTTCAGGAGCAGAACTGACAAAGCACCATTTGGAGATCCGGGGGATCGGAATTATTAACGTAGCCAACCTTTATGGTGTTGTTTGCGTCCGGGATCATAAGAGTATTAATATTGTTGTGCGTCTTGAGCAATGGAACGATCTGCATTTTTACGATCGAGTAGGCCTTGAAGAAAACACATGCACGATCCTTGGTGTTCAAGTGAACCATCACGTCCTTCCAGTTAAACCAGGAAGGGATGTTGTATTACTTCTGGAAACAATTGCCTTGAACCATCGATTGAAAAAAATGGGTTATAATTCAGCGCAGGAATTTCATACAAAATTGACCGCAACAATTGGTCGTTCAGCTAGAGAAGGACTTAAATGACAAAACTACAAGCTCAAGTTCAAATTAAAAACCTGATGGGAATGCATACAAGACCTGCAACTGAACTAGTCAAGCTCTTGCAACGATATAGAAGCAACGTATCGTTGACCTATAAAAAAGAGACCGTCAACGCAAGAAGCATTTTAGGTATATTGATGCTCGCCATGCCAAGAAAGGCTAAAGTGGTGCTGGACGTGGAAGGAGACGATGCCGACATTGTCATGGAAAAATTGCTAGAGGCATTCAATAATGGATTTGGGGATGATTGCGGGGTGATGACATGACTCTATTAGCAGATGAAACTATTTTAACGGGTTTTCCGATCTGCAAGGGGATTGCGATGGGGCGGCTTTATCCTCTTCGAGGTGAAGCAGAGGGGATTCCTCAATTCACTTTAAAACCAAATGAAGTTGAGAATGAAATACGTCGCTATAAACTTGCCATCCGAAAAACGAAACTTGAAATCCAGAACCTGCAAAAACAGTTGAAAGTAGAAAAAATTTCAGAGGGGGCGTTGATCCTGGAGGCGCATCTTCAGATATTGCGCGATCCTCTACTGACGATTAACATTGAAAAAAGTATCAAGGTTCAAGCCAAAAATGCGGAATTTGTATTTAATGAAGCTCTCGAGTCGTTCAGAGTGCGTTTTAATCAGCTGACTGATCCTTATTTTAGAGAACGAAGCCGGGATATTGAAGACATCGGTAGACGGATCCTCTCCCATTTGATGGCAAGACATCAAAATACGCTTGCTGATCTGCCACCGAATTCTGTTTTATTTGCTCGCGATCTGACCCCTTCTTTAGTGGCTGAGGCGATCCGTAGCAAAGTAACAGCGTTAATTACAGAAACAGGCGGGACTACTTCCCATGCAGCCATAGTGGCGCGAGCAAAAGGGATTCCCTACATTTCTTCAGTTCCTTATGCATCTTTAAAGGATTCTATCAATGCGCTGGTTATTGTCGATGGAAGAAAAGGGGAGATCATCTTACGTCCTGATGAGGCAACTTTAGAAGGGTATGAGCTGATCCAGCATGAAATAGAGCTTGAATCCTCAGATTTAAATAAGCTTGGAACATTTAAAGCTGAAACATTCGATGGATACGAGGTCGGATTATCCGCTAATATCGATGTGGACACCGAGCTTGAAATGCTTCACCAATATGGTGGGATTGGAGTAGGGCTGTATCGTTCGGAGTTTGTCTTTTTAAACTATCAGGAATTTCCGACAGAAGAAGAACAGTATAAGATTTATAAAGGGATCATTGATAAGTTGAAGGGTCTGCCGCTTGTTGTGCGGACTTTTGATATCGGAGGTGACAAGGATCTGATCAGCCAGCAGCTGCCAAAGGGGGGGAATCCATTCCTTGGTTGCCGTGCGATCCGGTTTTTGTTAAAAGAAAAAGAAGTGTTCCGCTGCCAGATCAGGGCTATCTTGCGTGCAGCCTACAAGGCAAATGTCAGTGTCATGTTCCCTATGGTATCTTCTTTAGCTGAATTGCAAGAGGCAAAGTCTGTGATCAAGGATGTTCAAAAAGAACTAAAAAAACAGCAGGTGCCTTTCAACTCGAAAATCAAAATCGGATGCATGATCGAGGTGCCATCTGCCGCTATCATCTCAGACATGCTGGCTGCAGAATGCGACTTCCTATCCATTGGAACAAATGATCTTGTGCAGTACTCACTTGCAGTTGACCGCTCAGATGAGTCTCTTAGAGACTTTTATACGCCGGCCCATCCCAGTATTATTCGCTTGATCAAGCTGGTTGTGTCAGCGGCCAACCGTTATGAAGTGCCAGTCAGTGTTTGTGGAGAGGTCGCCGCAGATCCACGATTTGTGCCCTTGCTTCTTGGGCTTGGTGTTCAACAGCTTTCAGTTGCTGCACGCTTCCTGCCTGAAATCAAGCTTGCTATTCGAAAAACCAGTATTATTGATGCCATTCAGATCGCAGAAGAGGCTCTGCAGCTTTGCAGCTCGCAAGAAATTCTCTCCCTTTTGGATAAAGAGCATCAACGGGTCCATGCACATTAAACTCTAAACGTACCCGTTCCCGTACCCGTTCCCGTTCCCGACTAGCTTGAAAAATAGGTGCTAAATGTGGTGGAGGAAAAAATCGGGAATGGGAACGCGTACGTTTTGGAGGTTAGTAGCTTTAGTTAGAAGCCGGGGAAACCGGAGAATCCTTTAAGTGCGCCCATGCCTTGCATGCTCTGAGCTTCCAGTTTCTGTTTGGCATCGTTAAATGCAGCTTTGAGGAGATCTTGAAGGCCTTCCGGGTCATCTTTATCAATGCAGTCGGGTTTGATCTTGATCGATTTCACGGTTCCATTGCCAAGCATAATGATAGAAACTAGACCATTTCCGGCAGAGCCTTCGCATTCTAAGGTATCCATCTTAGATTGGATATCCATCAACTGCTGCTGCATGGCTTTTGCTTCTTTCTTTTTCTTTAAAAATCCTGATCCCATAATTTTCCTATGATTTAATAATTTTTCCTTCTAATTCAACAGCGGCAAACTGAAGAATCGTGTCATATCGATGAACAAGAGCCGCAGGTGTTGGTGGTGCAACTGTTACTGGAGCTACAGGCTTAGCAGGCTCTGGTTGGACTGGAGCTTTTTTAGCTCGTGGCAGCTCCGATGGCTTGGGCGTTGGGTCTTCATTGATCGGCGTAGGAACCCTTATCGGTTCGACCGGAGTTGTTCTTTGGACGATTGGCTCAGCAACAGGTGACTTTGGCATAACTACTGGAGTCGGTTTTGGCTCTACTGTTAGAGGTAGGTTCACTTGAATCTCGGGGATCGGTTGTGGAGCTACAGACTGTTTAACCGAAATCGTAGGTTGAGGTGCCTTCACATGAAATTATGAGACTGCATGTGATTCATTTGTTTGTCCATCTTGAATCCTCTTTTCAAGATCAAGAAGACGTTCGACGAGTTGATCAAGAGGGATTTTTGCGTAGGAGCGCAGTATTTTTAGCAAAAGTCCTTCCAATGCAATTCTTGGAGAAGATGCGAACCTGAGGGTGCTGCTTGCTTCAAGGCATAGGTCTAAGATTGTCAGAAGCTGGTTTTTATGATAAGTCTCTGCAGATGCGTTGTAAGACGCTTTTAGATCGTTCGCAAGTTCCAGGCAAGGTGAGTTTATTCCTGCGAGTTTGATCAGGACAAGTCTTCTGTAATGCTCGATCAAAGTTTCCACAAATCGTACCGGATCTTTTCCTTCGCTGAAAATTTGAGCAGTGATTTCAAATGCAAAGGCAAGGTTTCTATCGCGTGCTGCTTTGTCCAGATTGAAAAAAGCCTCTTGAGAAAGCATGCCAAGGGCATCTGCTGCATGAGAAGCTAAAATCTTGCCATCATAAAAGGAGAGCAGCTGATCAAACAAGGACTCTGCGTCGCGGAGACCGCCTTCAGCTTTTGTTGCGATCATCATAAGCGCAGCATCTTCTACTTCACGGCCCTGATCTTGTGCGATCAGAGCGAGTTTGTTTGTGATGAGGGAGGTGCTTAAATGCTTGAGTTGAAATTGCTGGCAGCGGCTTAAAACAGTTGGCGGTACTTTGTGCGGTTCTGTTGTAGCAAAAAAGAACTTGACGGTTGCCGGGGGTTCTTCAAGTGTCTTTAGAAGTGCGTTAAAAGCTTCTTTTGTCAGCATATGGACTTCATCGATGATGTAGATCTTGTATTTGCCGGAAGCTGTTGAGTAGCCCACCGTTTCATTGATCTGACGGATATCATCGATCCCGCGGTTGGAAGCTCCATCGATCTCGATCACATCAAGGGAGTTGCCAAGGCTAATGTCTTTGCAGGAACTACAGGTATTACAAGGATCCATCGCCGGGGTCGGGTTTTGGCAATTGATGGCTTTTGCAAGCAATCTTGCAAGCGTTGTTTTCCCTGTTCCTCTTGGCCCCGAAAATAAGTAGGCATGGGCAAGCCGGTTGAGCTTGATCCCATTTTTCAATGTGGCAACGATCGCATCTTGCCCTAACACTTCAGAGAAGCATTTGGGTCGATATTTCCGCGCCATTACCATGTATTCATTTTTGGCGGGCATTTCTTGCATTCCAGGCATCTTCTACCATCTTTTTAATTTCGGGATAATGGGGTTTCCATCCTAATTCATTTTGAGCTTTTTCAGCGTTTGCTATAAGTCTTGGTACGTCTCCAGCTCGTCGTGGGCCTATTTTCACATTAACAGATCTTCCGGTGACCTCTTCTACTGCACGGATAACTTCCAATACAGAAAAACCTTGCTTATTACCAAGATTATAACAAAGTGAAGCATTGCCGGTTAACAGTTTTTTAAGGGCTAAGATATGGGCACTTCCCAAATCTGCAATATGGATATAGTCCCGAATGCAAGTGCCATCTGGTGTTGGATAGTCATTTCCGAAAACGGTGACGGGCTTGTTGTCTAAGATGTTATCCAAAATGATAGGGATTAAATTGCCTTGTTTTTTTTCGTGAGCATATTGAATACGATTTTTTGGATCCCCACCGGCTGCATTGAAATAACGGAGCGAACATGACTGCAGTCCATAGGCAGTACCGTAATCTTTTAAGGCTTTTTCGATGATCAACTTGGTTTCTCCATACGGACTGATCGGATTGCGTGGAGAGGTTTCTGCCGTGATCCCATCTTCTGGAATTCCGTAAACAGCTGATGAGGAAGAAAAAATAAATTTAGAGACTCTTGCTTTGATCATGGCGTCTAGAAGATTCAAAGTGTTCACGACATTTTCTCTATAATAGAGTGCTGGATTGAGGACGGATTCGCCAACATCTGTCTTTGCTGCAAAATGCATGACGGCAGAAATGGAGTGATCTTGAAAAATTTTATCTAGTAAAGCTCGATCGGCAAGGTCTCCAATAATGAGTTTTCCTGATCGAACATAGGTTTTGTTGCCGGTAGATAAATTATCCAAAACAAGAGTTGAAAATCCTTCTTCTTCAAGTAAAAGATTGGTCATCGATCCAATAAAGCCGGCGCCGCCGGTAATCAATATAGTCATAAATATCTGCTTGTTGTAACGGATATATC
>CAZOAX010000109.1:0-7016 GCA_964577735.1 uncultured bacterium | reverse complement strand
GAACACACTCCCAACGATCCCTTTTTAAACAAAGTGGAAAAGCAGTTGGAAGAGTACTTTACGCATAAGAGACGAGTATTCGATCTACCCATGAGCCCAATCGGAACACCTTTTCAAAAAGCCGTTTGGAATGAACTTAACAAAATCCCCTACGGGATCACTTGTTCCTATAAAGATATCGCAGAAAAAATAAATAACCCAAGAGCTGTTAGAGCTGTCGGTGGAGCTATCGGCAGAAACCCGATTTCGATCATCGTTCCCTGCCATCGTGTAATCGGTTCCAATGGAGCCCTGACCGGCTTTGCCGGCGGCCTCGACCGCAAAACACTCCTCCTAAAAATAGAAAAGCAGCTCTAAGCTACTTTTGAATGAAGTTTTTAAATTCAACACGAAGACACAAAGACACGAAGAGAGTCTTTTTCCAAAAAGCTCTCTTCGTTTTGAATTTTATTATTGGCCTTCGTGTTGCCTCATGGTCTGTTCTATCTTTTCCTTGATAGCTGACAGGTTAAAGGAAGCAGACGCCTGCATGGGAGGGAACTCAACCGCTGTTGCAGCGAGCCTTCCGACTTCTTTCTGCACGCTGACAAAACGCCAGAATTCACGAGAGTAAAAGTCCATCATGTAACCACCGGCACTGTTGTTTGTGCTTTCGCCACGCGTCGAAGGAGTTCTTTCAAACGGATCTTGACGCAAGTTAACGATCGTTGGCATGTCTGTTGTGAGTTTTTCTCCCGGCCATCCCCATGGCTGCTGAATGAACTGAAACTTAAAGTTGTCTATGCGTATAGCCCCAAGTGAAGGCCCGGCAAAGTAGAAGACTTCGTGCCGTTTAGAATCACCTTTGCCTTGAAGTAAATCAAGTTGGTTATAACCATCTAGATGGTTCTTGTAAGTGCGGTCACCTAACTTAACACCTTTTAGGAGCTGTTCTGTGATGTCCGGATTTCCGGCAGCGGCTACAAGCGTTGGTAACCAATCAAGACCGGAGAAAATTCCATTTTCAATGGTGCCGGGCTTAATTTTGTTTGGCCATCTGGCGATACAAGGAACACGGAAGCCTCCTTCAAAAGAAGTACCTTTCGTCGCTCTAAATGGGGTCATGCCGCCATCCGGCCATGTGAACACTTCAGCACCGTTATCAGTTGTGAAAATAACGATAGTATTTTCTGCTTCGCCGATCTCCTCCAAATGCTTCAACAGTGCTCCCACGCTATCATCGAGTTGAGCCATGCCGGCTTCTTCCACGTTGTAATTCGTTTTAGAATTCATCATGGCCTGATATTTTGGCGGCAGAAAAGTAAAGATATGCATCCGTGTGGTGTTGTGCCAGATAAAGAACGGCTTACCATCGGCTTTGGCTTTATCCATAAATCCATTAGTGCTCTTTACAAGCACATCATCAAATGTCTGCATGTCGTACTTGGCTTTTCGTCCAACCTGCCAGTTTTGCATGTCTTTCATATCAGGAAATGGTGCAAGAGGTCCTTCGTCCACGATTTTTTGCTTCCCGATTCGACCCCAGCGCGGTTGCTCTGTCGGATCATCTACATCGGTAGCCCATGTGTGCACTAAGTTACGGGGTCCTGTAGTGTCGATCCAGTCTTGCGGATAGTCAAACCAGTATGGATCTGACATTGCATCCAAGTGATATAAATATCCAAAGAATTCATCAAAGCCATGGACAGTGGGCAGGTATTTATTAAGATCGCCGAAATGATTTTTACCAAATTGCCCGGTCGCATAACCTTGAGCCTTAAGCGCTGTTGCAAGGGTGCAAGCTTCAGCCGGCATTCCAACGTCTGCTCCAGCCTGCCCAACAGTTGTCAATCCGGTTCAGATCGGCAACTCCCCTGTGATGAAATTCGCACGTCCTGCTGTACAGCTAGCTTCAGCATAATAATCAGTAAACATCACCCCTTCGCTTGCAAGCTTGTCCAAATGAGGTGTCTTACCTGACATAATGCCACGATGATATGCACCAATATTGAACCAGCCCACATCATCCCCCATAATGACTAGGATGTTGGGCTGCTTTGGCTTAGCTGGTTCATCGACGCTTAATAGAGGCATCGAAATAACCATGAACGTGATGGCCTGATTAAACCATTTCATAGAAAAATCCCTTGTTTTAGCTCATCTTATCGATGATAAGGGATTTTTAAAATAAAAACTTTAAGCCCAGTTTTTTATAGCTTCATTAACAATCTTGATCACACGTAAATACTCTTTATCATCGCAGGAAGACTGTACTTCATGATGCATACCGCTAATATTTATATAGTTTTTACCTGATTCATATTCGACATATTTTCCTAGATAAGGATTAATCACTGTATCAAATCCGCATCCTACTTTTTTGCTTTGATGAATCTGGATAATAAAATGGGCTACGGAGTGAGCAAGCTTACTTGTTTGATAGTAACCGACATATAACTTGTGCGAATCATCAAACGGTTCAAAAGTCAGCACAAGAGCATGATATTCGGCTTCAACAATTCTCTTTGGTTCATCTATTTTCAGGATCGAACATGGCTTCACGCTATCAAGATTGAGAGCAAAAGGCACATGCTTGAGAAGGCTCTTCGCTTCCTCAACATCCCAGGATTCGTTGATCATGGTGATTTTTCCTTTTGGCATGTCCTTTAAACGCAATCCAGAAGGTGTTTCAACAAACTCTCCCTGACAGTCTCTCACACGTATGTCAATTCCTCCATTCACTCGATGTTGAAAAAGTTTCCTCACAAAACCGACTGTTACATCCGCTAAATCTCTCCTGCTGTATGAAACAATTTCTCTTTCTTTTCCATATTCAAAAGGACTGGTATGCACAGTCACCGTATAATAATTCCCTTCCAAACTCATACTAAATCTCCTTGTTAAATGGTCAGCAGGTTATAATCTATTCGATTTATGCACAAAGGAATCCCATGCACCTACTAGAAAAATATGGCATCAGCGAAATCTATTTTCATCCAAATCTAGATATCAACTTGCTGGAGAAATTATTTCGGCAATCAGAATTTACAGTGGATGGAGAAGATAATATTGTTCAGAAGTATGTTTCCCATGACATCCTCTTTATCTTTCATCATCAAGTTCAATCTGAACCGATCATTCGCCGTTTCTTAAAAGCACTATATGAAGATAAAAATAGAGATCACTTTATTAAGGACAACACCCTGCTAAACGAAAATGAGTTATTTGCTGCGATCAAATCCAAAAGCTATGTCCTTGTGACTCATCGCACTCTTGTTAAAGAGACCTATATTCCTCCTATATAACCCATGTTACGCACGAACTACGAGTAGTCGAAAGATAAAAAAAATCGCAGAGACGGAGAGACGCAGAGATAATGAAAAATCTTCTTTGCGCCTCTCTGTCTCTGCGTTTTTCCTTTTCAGTAGCCATTAGAGCATATTATGAAATATGCCCCTTAGTTCACGATGTAGCGTTTGAAGGATTCCTCGGTCCAGTGTTGGTAGGTGCAAGGGTCGCCGGTGGTTCCTCCATAGCGCGAATCTTTCGTGAGAGCGGAAGTGGAGTGGATGACAGTGTCCATCGGCGCTTCAAAGAAAAGGGCCATGGCAAAGCGCTCCACTTGCGGGCTATTTGCTTTGTGTACACGGTGCTCTGTTGCCATGATCTTGTCATTTGCAACAAGTTGGCCGAATTCACCTACTTGGAAAAGCATTAAGTCTGAATCAGCGACAATTTTTTTAAATTCGCCGTTTACATTCACAAATAGGCCTGCTTCTTCTGGCTCTGGAACAAGTTCTCCATCCACATAGTAAGTAGCTGGGGTGAGAGCTGTAAAGAGGCCATGATCAAAGTGGGCCCCGCACCAGTAAGGGTTGTGAAGTGAGGTATCTTCCCGTTTTTGATAGTAGAGCATACGGCCGACTTTAGGGGTGTCTTCCACATGTATTCCGGTTGATTGGCCTGTTAGTCCAATTTTTTCCATGATCACTTGGGCTGTATCGGCCATGATCACGCCAAGGTCTTCAAAAGGTGTATTCAGATCAATTTCAAGCGGCCATCTATTTTTCGAATTTTCAGGCACAAATGCGTAATAGGAAATTTTAAGATCATCTGTGACCCATGAGCCATCCGGGCGTTTAAACTTTTCTTTCCCTTTTTCATAACCAAGGAATAAATCTCCAAGCTCTCGATTCGGAGCATATTTTTCTTTAGTTGATTCCGGCAATGCACAAAAACCTCGCGCGGCATCTACAAACTTTTTGACCTTCTTGCGATAACCTGGAACTCCTTGTACGCCTACAATGCCTTTCGTATGCAAAGCTTCGATAAGTGTGCTCACCGCTGTCTCATCATTGGCGATCAGTAGATCATAGGAAATTACATCTACTGAAAGGGGTTCTGCAATGAGAGCACTTGAAATAAATATACAAATAAAATAGATGAGTTTTTTCATTTTTTCCTTTAGCAAATATATTCTGAAACGGGTTTGCCGTTGATTAAATGTTCTTGAATGATCCTTTCCAAAACTTCCGGAGTGCAGGAATGATACCAAACTCCTTCCGGATAGACGACTGCAATAGGCCCTTGCATGCAAATACGCAGACAGTCCACTTTTGATCGGCAGATGCCCCCACCTTCACTTAAATTGAGTTCTTTCAATCTAGTCTTAAGGTAAGCCCAGGATTCATGCCCCTCTTCCAGGCTGCAGCATTTGGGCTTGGATGGATCGCAACAAAGGAAAATATGCCTTTTCGCTTTGTCAAGACCAAGCGAACAAAACTTTTCGTGTAATTTATCCATACTTTTTCAAACTGACAATTTCTTTCTTATAAGTTTCATAGTTCCATGTAGGCACTTCCGTCTTCAGTCGCTTCATCATAAAATCAGCAAAGGCGACACGGATTTGAATTTTTTCTTCCACATCAAGCGTGATGTAAATTTGATCTTCGGAAGACGATAGCATGTCGTCGATATAAAATATATCAGCAAGGGACTCTGGAGCCTTTAAGATTTGAAACCCTTGATTGAGCAAAGTCCATTCTTCATCGGTGTATTTTTGAATATTTTCTTCGCGCATGTAATAGAAAAATAACGCTTCAAATAGTCGATAAAGGCTAGGGACCGTTCTTCCATCCTTGTAGATATGCTGGAACGATTCAGTTAAACAATCTTTAAGTAATACGATCTTGCGTTGAAAATCAGGATCATTTGACTGGTGATCCCAAAGACGGGACATACTGATGCACATCCTGTCCCACCCCAAATACAGAATAAGATCATGCATAGTCGCAGCAGGATTCTCGATCAACCGACGCTTAAATGGCTCCAAAGGAGCAGAAAACCAAGGCTTAACTTCATGATCTGCAATCGCTTGAAGCAAATATTGCGCATTGATTTCCGGAATGGATTTGACCTCCGTTAAATTCTCTGCAAACATCCCGTCAAACAAATGGAATATCGCGTTGTCATCTTCGTAGGATTGAAGTTTAGATACGCATTTCTCCGTGAAATCGGGCATTGAACTCAAAACCGTACCAAGCCCAAGCGCCTCTAAAAATGTCGGCCACCTCAAATTGATCGTATGGGTTTTCAGAAGGATTTCATTTTTCTCTAACCCCGAATTTTGCAGAGAGAGGGTGTCGACAAGCTGCTTATCAATGACTAATTTCATGGCGTTTTTCTAGTTATTTATGTATGAATATGGCCATGATGATGCACTATTTGATTATTTCCATTCTATTGAGTTTTTTTATGCTGGAATCCACCGAAGAGCATTTCAGGGTTTATGATGAGACAACCCCTGCACATGTCAAAGAATTCTATCGTCTAAACCATGAAAACCAAACGCTCCAATTTGTTTTTGAAAAAGAGAAGCAATACCTCTCATTAAACCACAGTGTAATGGGGATATGGGAAGCGATCGATCTTTTTGACACCCTTGTGGATGAAAGCGATCCAGACCTTGACCTGCCGCAAAGATATCACATGTTCCAGACAGCTGAAGCGATCAGGAAAGACGGACACCCCAGATGGTTAATTCTAACAGGTTTTTTACATGATCTAGGAAAGCTACTTGCCCTTTATGGAGAGCCCCAGTGGGCCGTTGTGGGTGATACATTTCCTGTCGGGTGTAAATATTCCGACCAGATCGTATTCCCGAAGTACTTTGAGAAAAATCCAGACTTTTTCAACTATCAAACGCTCTATGGAATCTATCCTGCCAATTGTGGTTTGAATAACGTCCATATGTCATGGGGACATGATGAGTACTTGTACCATGTCCTGAAAAACTATCTGCCGGAAGAAGCCGGCTACGTGATCCGTTATCACTCCTTCTATGCCGCCCATCAGAAAAATGCCTATACCCATCTCATGAACGACTATGACCATCAGATGATGCCCTGGGTACGGCTTTTTAGCCATTACGATCTCTACTCCAAATCAGATGAGAAGTTAGATATCGATGCCCTGATGCCTTTTTATCAAGACCTTGTAGCAGAGTTCTTCCCCTCCACACTTAAGTGGTAACTAATTCGTTACGCCATGAGAAAAGAGATTAACGCAGAGACGCAAAGACGGGGAGACGCAGAGGAAGCCACTCGCCATCAAGAACTTAAACAAACCAGAAGAAAGTCCCTTTCTTCTGGTCAGAAGTTTTTATTGCTATAAGGAGGCCTCAAGGCCTCCTTATAGCAATAAAAAGGTTCTTTCTCTCTGCGTCTCCCCGTCTCTGCGCCTCTGCGTTAATCCTTTTTTCACATTTCCCAACACAGGCTTGCTGAGCAGGTATGTTTTTAACGCATTAAGATAAGGGCGAGGAGGGCGGGGAAGCCTTGGATCCAGAAGACGGTTTGGCGTTTGAGGGTGAGGGCTCCGAATATGCCTGCGATAAGGACGCAGGTGAGGAAAAATATTTGGACAGAATGCTGAAAGGGCTCTTCTGGTATAAAGAAAGACCAGATCAGGCCAGCGGCGAGGAAGCCATTGTAGAGGCCTTGATTTTTGGCTAGGGTGGCAGTTCTTGCGGCAAACTC